>NZ_JBFOCW010000045.1:35900-123908 GCF_040908005.1 Aeromonas sp. s1(2024)
AGGGCTCGCCGCCCCCTTTTCCTCCCTGCTCTTCCGAGTCGTTGCATGTTGACAGAAAGCCACTTTCACGCCCCCTGGTGGGCCCGCAACCCCCATCTGCAAACCATTTTGCCCAAGTGGCTGCGCCGCTCGCCTGCCCGCTTCATCCAGGAGCGCTTCGAACTTCCGGACGGCGATTTCGTTGATCTGGCCTGGAGCGGCGAACCCGGCCAGGATGAACAACCCCTGGTGGTGGTGTTCCACGGACTGGAGGGGAGCATTCACTCCCACTATGCCAAGGGGCTCTTTGACCACCTGCAGCGGCAAGGGAACGAGGCGGTGCTGATGCACTTTCGGGGGTGCAGTGGCGAGCCGAATCGGCTGCTGCAGGCCTATCACTCAGGCGCCATCGAGGACGCCCAAGCGGTGATTGCCGAGCTGGGGCGGCGTTTTCCTGGCCGTCCCCTGGTCGCCATCGGCTATTCCCTGGGGGGCAACATGCTGGTCAATCTGCTGGCGCGGGCCTGCCCGGCACCATTGAAGGCGGCGGTAGTAGTGTCGGCCCCGCTGCAACTGGCAAGCTGTGCCGATCGGGTCAATCAGGGCTTCTCACGGGTCTATCAGAACTACCTGCTGCGCACCATGCGAACCAACCTGCAAAGCAAGATCCGGCGCCAGAGCGCGGCACGGGCGCGCTGGCAGCCGGCCCAGATCACCCGCATCGCCACACTGAGGGAGTTCGACGAGCTGGTGACGGCACCGCTCCATGGTTTCGAAAGCGCCGATCACTACTACCAGACTTGCTCCGGCCTGGGCCTGCTGGCCCGCATTCCCATCCCGACCCTCGTCATTCACGCCGCCGACGATCCCTTCATGACCGATGCCGTCATTCCGGCGGCGGAGCAGCTCTCCCCTCTGGTGCGCTACGAGCTGAGCAGACAGGGCGGCCACGTGGGCTTCCTGCACGGCTCCCCCTGGCGCCCCCGCTTCTGGCTGGATGAGCGCATCAGCCAGTGGTTGCGGGAGCAGACTCAGGGTGCGAGCCGATAACCGTTGCGCCCCTCTTCCTTGGCCTGATAGAGGGCACTATCGACTCGCTCGAGCAACATGACGAGGCTCTCCCCGGTTCGCCACTGGGCTATCCCCTGGCTCAGGGTGAGGTGGGGGGAAACGTCGGAATCCTCATGGGGCAGAGCCCTGGCCGCCAGAGTGGCGCGAATGCGCTCCGCCACCTCCTGGCCACCGGCCAGCGTCGTCTCCTGCAGCAACACCACGAACTCCTCTCCCCCGTAGCGCGCCACCAGATCGCCGGGCTCCCGCACACTCTCCTCCAGGCACTCGGCCACCAGGATCAGGCACTCATCCCCCGCCTGATGACCATAGCGATCGTTGTAGCGCTTGAAGAAATCCACATCGAGCAGGATCACGGTGAGCGGTACATCCTGGGTGGTGCCTTGCGCAATGGCACGCTTGCACGCCTGATCGAAGTGGCGACGGTTGGCTATGCCGGTCAGGGGATCCCGGTTGGCCATGGCATTCATCTTGTTTGCCAGCATCAGGTTGTCGTGTTCCCTTGACACCGCAAGCTCGAACCAGCCGTTGAGCATGCGCCGCCCCGTCTCCAGCACTACCAGCAAGACCCCGACCACGATGGTATTGACCAGAACAAAGGGCTCAGGACTCCAGGAGGCTCTCATCAGCAAGAACAGCAGGGGGACAGAAACCAGTGCGTAAAACAGCCGCACATCGCAATACGCGGCGACGAGACCGGTCAGCAGCAACAGACTGACCATGTTGAAAATGAAACTGAAGCCCCCCTTCAAGTCGACGATCGAGATGGTGTAACCCACCATGGCCCAGGCCAGCCCCCAGGCCAGGGCACAGACGCACAGGGACACCAGCCAGATGGCATGGGATTGACGGGAGAGCCAGCCCCACCCGAGCGGCAGCAGCAGGCCAACACCTATCATGGCAAAGAGCTGCCATTTGTAGGACCAGGGCAGGTTGCCGACCAGTACCAGGTGTGCATCCCGATAGATGTAGAAGCGGGTCAGCAGAAATACGAGGGCGATGAGATTGATGACCCAGTACCAGCGCAAACCGGCGCTCAGGGCGCGGCGGCGGGCATCGAACAGGTGCTGTTCGAATTGACTGGAGGGTCGGCGTGCGTCAATGGATTGCATGGCACCCCTCGTCCAAAACGAGACAAATCCCTTGCGCTTGCCGACCAGACACCGACAATATCCGCAACCCACTGAGTGAAGATGAAATCATGATTATCCCCTGGCAAGAACTGGAGCCGGACACCCTCACCAACCTGCTCGAACACTTTGTGCTGCAAGAAGGCACCGAATACGGTGAACAGGATGTCAGCCTGACCGACAAGGTCGAAGCAGTCAGGCAACAATTGCTACAAGGTAGCGCCGTGCTTGTCTACAGCGAGCTGCACGAAAGTGTCAATGTCGTCCCAAAGACTCATTTAAGCAAGTCACCCACTGACGACTTCCCCCAAGCGTAGCGCGGTCACGGCTTATCGGGCGGCTCACCCCGCCCTCCCCCTATCCAACTCGCACCATCAGGCCGCATGGCCAGTTCGCCATCCAGAAGCACCTATTCCAACGTACCCAGAGCACAGGGCAGCCCTCGTTCACCGCTATTGCCGGGAAGCGTGGTGGCTGCAGGAGGATGACGGCGCACTTGACCGCACTTTGGGCCACCCCTTATAACGGAACTCCCAAGGAAGAGAGAATTCTATGTCCGCCAAGCATCCCATCATCGCGGTCACCGGTTCGTCCGGTGCCGGTACTTCCACCTCCACCAACGCCTTCCGCTCCATGTTCCACCAGCTTGGATACAAGGCGGCCGTGGTCGAGGGGGACAGTTTTCACCGCTACACCAGGCCCGAGATGGACGTGGCGATCCGCAAGGCCCGGGAGCAGGGGCGGCATATCAGCTACTTCGGCCCGGAGGCCAACGATTTCGGTCTGCTGGAGTCCTTTTTCCAGGAGTATGGCCAGAGCGGCACAGGCCAGTACCGGCGCTATCTGCACAGCTTCGACGAGGCAGTGCCTTTCAACCAGATGCCTGGCACCTTCACCCCCTGGCAGGATCTGCCCGGCGAGACGGATCTGCTGTTCTACGAAGGACTGCATGGCGGCGTGGTCACGGGGGAGCACAACGTGGCGCGGCACGTGGACTTTCTCATCGGCGTGGTGCCCATCGTCAACCTGGAGTGGATCCAGAAGCTCATTCGCGACACCTCGGAACGCGGCCACTCCCGCGAGGCGGTGACCGACTCCATCGTGCGTTCCATGGATGACTACATCAACTTCATCACGCCGCAGTTCTCCCGCACCCACATCAACTTCCAGCGGGTGCCGACCGTCGATACTTCCAACCCCTTCAGCGCCAAGGTGATACCCAGCCTGGACGAGAGTATGCTGGTGATCAGGTTTCGGGGCATCAAGCAGGTGGACTTCCCCTACCTGCTGTCGATGATTGACGGCGCCTTCATGTCCAGGATGAACACCATCGTCGTGCCGGGTGGCAAGATGGGCTTCGCAATGGAACTGATCCTGCGCCCCCTGATCCAGCAACTGATCGAAACGGGCAAGATCACCTGAGCCAAGGAGCTTAACGATGCGCGCTGCACTTCTCTCATTCATGCTGGCAACCCTGCTGGGGGGTTGCAGCTCCGGCCCCGCCGCACCCACGGTCGAAACGGGCACCATGGTGGTTCGCCCGGCGGAGCATTGGACCTACGGGGCGACACCACGCTATGCGCTGGCCGAACAATTCCAGTATGCGGGCAACAGCGCCGCGCCCTGGCTCGAGCCGGTACAGCAGGCCGTCATCCGGCAGCTGGACGGCAAAGGCTGGCGCAGCGTTCCCCTGGATGAGGCCGACGTCTGGGTCGCCATCGGGGTAGCTGGCAGCCAGGACATGAGCGATGGCGAGATCTTCTCCCGCCTCGGCATGACACCGGGCCTGAACGCCGCCGCCAATGCCCGCAAGGGGACCCTGGCCGTCGTGCTGCTCGACGGGCATAGCCAGAAAGCGGTGTGGAGCAGCGCCATCCAGCTCGCCAGCGACGTGCCTGTCGCAGAGGAGGCCCGTGGCCAGCTTAGCCAGCAACTGGCCGCCCAGTTGCTGGGCTCGCTACCGTCAGACTGATGTCTCTTTCAACAAAAACGGCCTGCTTCACGCAGGCCGTTTTCCATGCACGCCGTGACGGCATCAGGGTCACTTCAACTCGCAGGTCAGCTGGGTCACACCGCTCTTGACCAGGGTAGCCTGCTTGTCCTGACGGGAGAAGGTAGTCACCCCGTCGGAATAGCTGGCAGTCTCTTTGGGCGACTCGATGCGCCCCAGCTTGTGATAGACACCGGCATAAGGGAACTGCACCATGTCGGCCTGGGCATCATAGGTGATGGCCAGCAACTCTTCCCCGCACTGATACTGGCTGTATTGATACTGGGTCGGCTGCGGCATGCTGCAGGCGGCCAGACCGAACAGGGGAAGCAACATCATCATTTTTTTCATCGCACTTTCCTTATGTCATGGCGTTATCGACGGGACAAACTATAGCGGTCAACCCTCAAGGATTTGATAACTATGGGTAATTTCTACCGCTTTTTCCAACATCAGGGAAACTGAACAATATTTTTCCATGGACAGATCCACCGCACGGGCGACCTGCTTCTCCGCCAGACCCTTGCCGGTCACCACGAACTTGAGGTGGATCTGCTCAAATACCCGGGGAACGGTATCGGCGCGGGTCCCTTCCAGTTCGACATGGCAGGCGGTCACGGATTGACGGGCCTTCTCCAGGATGGAGACCACATCGATGGAGCTGCAACCGCCGACAGCCAGCAGGATCATCTCCATCGGGCTGGCACCTTCACCCGGGTTGGCGCCATCCAGGGTCACCTGATGACCGGACTCGCTCTCCCCCACAAACTTCATGCCTTCCACCCAGCTGACCTTGGCTTTCATCTCTCACTTTCCTCTCAATGACGACGGTTCTAACGCCCATAGCATACCTCAAGCCGGGGTCGAGTGGCACATGCGCCAGGATCTTGCCCGTTCCCGACGATAAAGCCCCGTTTGGGGCAACAAGCCTCTCCTGCGAAACGGGCGACGACCCAAAGGGAAATAGATCGAAATCAACATCCGAACTCCTCTTCTTGCCTAGAATGCCCCGGACGACGCAGCAGATGGCGGCTCACCGGTGGACGGCAAAACCCCAAAGCCTTGTCAGCACAGGCAAAGGCTCTTATTCTACTGCGACCAAAGAGTAAGGAATGGCAAGCTTGGCAACTTGCCTGGACGCACAGTCCATAAAAATGACACTACAGAGGAAGTCTCATGATCATTGGCAAACCGCAAAGCGATCCCACCCTTGAGTGGTTCTTGTCGCATTGCCACATTCATAAGTATCCCGCCAAGAGCACCCTGATCCACGCCGGTGAAAAAGCGGAAACCCTCTACTACATCGTCAAGGGCACCGTCGCCGTCCTGATCAAGGATGACGAAGGCAAGGAGATGATCCTCTCCTACCTGAATCAGGGGGATTTCCTGGGCGAGATGGGGATGTTCGAAGAGAACGAGAATCCGGAGCGTTCCGCCTGGGTGCGTGCCAAAGGCGCCTGTGAAGTCGCCGAGATCTCCTACAAGAAGTTCCGCCAGCTGATCCAGGTCAACCCGGACATCCTGATGCGTCTATCCGGTCAAATGGCCAAGCGCCTGCAACACACCAGCCAGAAGGTCGGCAACCTCGCCTTCCTGGACGTGACCGGCCGCATTGCCCAGACCCTGCTCAACCTGGCCAAACAGCCGGATGCCATGACCCACCCGGATGGCATGCAGATCAAGATCACCCGCCAGGAGATCGGCCAGATCGTCGGCTGCTCCCGTGAAACCGTCGGCCGCATCCTCAAGATGCTGGAAGAGCAGGAGCTCATCTCCGCCCACGGCAAGACCATAGTGGTGTTTGGTACCCGCTGACCGGGTTCCGCCGACGGCGCCCGCACAGCGCCGTTGGATAAAAAGGCTGCCCATGGCAGCCTTTTCCGATCCTCTCCCCTATAATCCCGAACGCCCCGCCGTCATGGCCTTCGCCAAGAGAACTCCTATGCACCTTCAATGCCCCCTTTGCCGCAGCCCCCTGCACCTTCATGCCGCCTCCCGCGGGGTCTATTGCGACAACAAGCACCATTTCGATCCCGCACCGGAAGGCTATCTGGACCTCATCCCCGGCAAGAAGAACCCCAAGGACAGCGACAGCCGGGCCCTGCTGCGCGCCAAGCGCCGCTTCCTGGAACAAGGCCACCAACTGCCTCTGGTGGACGCCATGGCGAACCTGCTCGCTCCTCTTGGCGAGCGCGAACTTGTCCACCTCGGCTGCGGCGAGGGGTACTACTGCCGCGCCCTGGCTGAGCGGCTGCCCGGCTGGCAGGTCGGCGGTTTCGATCTGGCCAAGAATGCCATCTTCGCCGCCAACAAGGCGCAACCGGAAGGCCAGTTCGTCATCGCCGACCCGGCGCGCGCCCCGCTGCTGCCTGGCACGACCCAGGTGCTGCTGGTCAACGACCTCAAGGTTAAGACGGAACTCCTGGTCAGCTGGCTGGCGCCGGGCGGCTATCTGCTCCACGTGCAGCCCGGCCCTCGCCATCAGTGGCAATTGCGCGTCAGCCTCAATCCGGTGAGCATGGAACATCCCCTGAGTTGGCCCGCCCTCACCGGGCTCGTCAATGTTGCCCAGCAACGCGCCCAGTTCAGTACGGCGCTGGATCAGGGCCTGCGCGAGCACATTCTGGAGACCAGTCGCCTCGGCTGGCGTGCCAGCGGCGAGCAGCGTCACGCCTTCACCCATCAGGGGCCCGACGCCCTCGAGCAGGATCTGCTGCTCAGCCTGTGGCAAAAACCGCTGTGAACCGGTGACATACCATGAAAAAAGGCCCTGACGGGCCTTTTTGACAAAGCGAGTGCGCCTTTCCCCTGACAGGGAAGAGACATCCGACCACGCAGCAAGACAAAAATGGGGCCCTCGGCCCCATTTTTCATCACGGCAGATCAGTTGCAGCTCGCCGCGCCCTGATCGACCCAGACAGCGGCCTTGCCGGGCTCATCGCCCTTGGTCCAGTACTGGGCCTTCCACTTGCGGCCGTTGTGGCTGGTGACATCACCGCCGTTGTAGACCACTCCGGCATCCCAACCCAGTTGCACCTGGCTCACCAGTTTCCACTGATCGGCGGTGCGGCTCGGCTCGTTGCCCTGGGTCCAATACTTGGCCTGCCACACCAGTTGCTTGTGGCTCACCTTGTCATTGGTGTTGTAGACGGTACCTGCACTCCAGGCAGGATGGTTGGCCGCATCCGGATCGCTGGCCTCGCAGCCACCACCTGTACTGGCCGGCTTGACGGTCAGGCGGGTAACGGCTGTGGCATCCAGCGCCCCGTCGGTGACCACCAGGGTCAGATCGTAGGCCGTGTCACTGGTCACGTTCGAGCCCGTGACCACCAGGGTCGCGCTGTCCAGACCGGTGGAGCTAAGACCGGCCGGCACTGTCCACTGATAGCTCAAGGCATCACCATTAGGGTCGGAAGCGGTGGCCTTGATGCTCACCTGCTCGCCGGCCTCGACGGTCGCACTGGCCGGTACGCTGACCACGGGGGGCAGGTTCGGCTGCGGCGCCTTGTTGGTGACCACCACCTGATCCTTGGCCGAGAGCCCCTGATCGTCGGTCACGGTCAGCTCGAACACCAGATTGATGTCGCTGCTGACGGCATCCAGTACCACACGGGCCTTGGCCTGTGTGGCATCCAGCAGGCTGGCCTGGGGTCCGGAGACCTGTTTCCAGCTGTAGGTCAGCGCCCCGTTTTCCGGATCATGGGAGGCACTGCCGTTGAGGGTCACCTCGGCCGGGCCGGTGGCACTCAGATCGCTGCCGGCATTGGCAACCGGCGGCTTGTTGACCGGCGGCAGCGTACCCTCGCCGTGGCCCAGCCCCTCGTGCATGGCGTTGAGGATGTCGCCGTTGTCCGCATCAATTTCCCAGGCGAACAGACCGCCGAGCTGGTTCGCCAGCACGTACTGCCCCTTGGCCTTGACCGAGCGGTCGTTGTCGAAGGTAATGAGGTCACCACTGCTGGCCTTGAAGACATAGGGGGCCTCGGCCGACTCGTCATAGCCCTGCTCCCAGCCTGCGCCCATGCGGTTGTTGACGATGTCGCGGTAATCCACCACGCCATTTTCCCAGGTACCGCTCACCGGTCCGGTGGCGGTGCCGGTGAAGGGGTTGCCGGCCTGGTAGTTCTTCACTCCGGTCCAGCCACGGCCATACATGGCCGCCCCCACCACTATCTTGCCCGGTGTCACCCCCTGACCCAGCAGCGCCTTGACGCCCTTGTCGGTGGTGTACTTGGTGGCCGGATCCCAGCTGGAGGCAAAGAGGTTGGTCTGGTGGGCCAGACTCGTCAGGTCGAAGGCGCCGCTGAAGTCGTAGCTCATCAGGAAGATGTGGTCCATGTACTGCTGGGCCGCCTGATAATCCACCTTGGCGATCTTGTCGCCTCCGGCGCTGATGGCCGAGGTCAGCTCATACTGGCGGCCGGTCTCGGCTTCCAGTTCATCGAGCATGGCTCGCAACTCCTTCATCAGCACCACATAGGTGGCGCCGTCATTCGGGCCGCCCAGGCTGGGGTTGGCCCCCTGTCCGCCCGGGAACTCCCAGTCGATGTCCACGCCGTCGAAGAATTTCTAGGTCTGCAGGAACTCTTTGACCGAGGCGACGAAGGTATCGCGCTTGGTCTTGTCACCCAGGAAATAGAAGGGATCGGAGAGGGTCCATCCACCGACAGACGGCAGGATCTTGAGGTCCGGATGGGCCTGTTTGAGGGCCATCAGGTTGCCGAAGTTGCCCTTGTAGGGCTCATCCCAGGCGCTGAGGTTGCCCTGGGACATCTGGATCGCCGCCCAGGGATCATGGATGGAGACCTTGAAGTCTTCGCGGCCGGCACAGGATCGCTGCAACGCCTCGAAGCTGCCGGAGATCTCTTTGAGGCTGTCGTTGATGCCATTGCCACCGCAGATGGGGGTGAAGCCGTAGAGGATATGGGTCAGGTTCTGGGCCGGGATCTTGTCCACGGTGAACTTGCGACCATAGACTCCCCACTCCACGTAGTAGGCCCCCACCACCTTGCCGGACTTGTTGGCGTAGGGCTTGTTGTTCTCCTTGAGGGGCGCATTGAGCGGCGCCAGGTGGCTGCCGTCGGTATCGGCGACCATCAGCTCCTTCTTGTCGGAGAGGGTGCAGCCGTCGGCGTTGCACAGGGCCACCTGCATCTGGTAACGCCCCCCCTTGGTGACCTTGAAGTTGGCGGTACCCGCGGCGGAGGCCGGGCCTGACCACACCTCCTTGCCATCGAGCAGTACCTTGGCGGTCTGTCCGACGTCACCGGACCAGAGGTTCCAGGTCACGCTCACGGGAGCGCCATCCTTGTGGACGGTCACCAGCTGGTTGTAGGCCGAAGCGGCCTGATTGACTTCAACGATGGCAAACTTGGTGGGGCCGGATCCAATGGTGGGTTTGCCCGGGGCAGCGGCGAAGGCGGAGGTAGTGCAAAGCCCCCCGACCAGAAGCGCCAGCAGGGAAAGTTTTGGACTTAACATATTTGAACTTCCTTATTTCGTTATTGGAATTAACAACGAAAAAGGCAACGCAACCTGCCAGGTAACGCAGACAACATCGCAACCATGGCTTGGCCCATGGACGATACAACCTGTGGTGGCCCCGCTATCCTAGGTACGCAGACCCTTAGACCGGAAGCTTTGCGTCCCGGACTTTCATCCGGTTTGCCTTTTTGCACAACTTGATTTGCGACAAAAATAATCGCCGAATGACTATAGAGGAGAGTCGCCCGGGTGCCACCTGCCAAAAGTGACACCCAGCAAGACTCAATTATCACCAATCACGAAAAATGGCGACGAAAGAGGCGCCATCATCGGCGATCATGGCACCTGGATGGCATCCAGAAAATGTTCAGCCAATGCTCGATTCTGTGAGACCAGTCACTGAACCGGCATCAGCAGGCTGTTCATCAGGGCGCGCAGCTTGAGAGGTTTGACCGGTTTGCTCACGTAGCCGAAGCCGTGCTCACGGATCTGTGCCTGCAACTCGCTCTTGCGATCCGCACTGATGATGATGCCGCCGATACCGTTGCCGTGGGCCAGCCTGATCATGTGCAGCGCCTGCAACCCGGTCTTGCCGTCATCCAGGTGATAATCCGACAGCACCAGCGCAGGCAGGAAGCCGCCGTCGATGATCTCTTCCGCCTGCTCCAGGCTCTGGACACAGCGCACCTCGCAGCCCCAGCGTCCCAACAGCGAGGCCATGGCGATGAGGATATCCTCCTCGTTGTCGATGCAGAGGATCCTGACCCCTTCCAGCTGACTGTCTCGCAGGGCCGGGGTCGTCACCTGGCTGGGGATGACGGGCCGGGTCGCGAGGTTCAGGGTGATGGCAAAGACGGACCCCGCTCCGGGCCAGCTGCGCAGGGAGAGCTGATGACCCAGCACCAGCGAGATGCCGCGGGCGATGGCGAGCCCGAGGCCAAGCCCCTGCTCCCTGGCGGTGCGGGAGTGATCGAGGCGGGAAAACTCGTCGAAGATCGCCTCCTGCTTGCCCTCCGGGATGCCGGGGCCGTTGTCCCACACCTCGATGCGCACCTTCTCCCCCATGCGGCGACAGCCGAGCAGCACCCGACCGCCGGGGTTGTAGCGAAATGCGTTGGTGAGGAAGTTCTGCAACACCCGCCGCAGCAAGCGCACATCGCTGTAGACCGCAAGGCGGCTCTCCACCACGGAGAACTGGATCCCACCGGCCTGGGCCAGCACGCCGAATTCCGCCTTGAGATTGTCCAGCACATCGCTCAGGGCGAAATCGAGCTTCTTCGCCTTGAACTTGCCCGCCTCGAGGCGCGAGATGTCCAGCAGATCCGTGATGAGATCCTCGGTCGCCCCCAGGGCGTCGTCGATGTGGCGAGCGATGCGGGCCGGTTCGTCCTCCGGGGGCAGCATCTCCAGCAAGGAGGAGGTGAAGAGCTTGGCCGCGTTCAGCGGCTGGGTCAGGTCGTGGCTCACCGCCGCAAGGAACCGGCTCTTGGACTGGTTGGCCCGCTCCACCTGCTGGTTTACCAGCAGCAGTTGGCGGTTGAGTTCGGAGAGCTCGTGGGTGCGCTCGGCCACCCGCGCCTCCAGGTGCTCGTTCGCTTCCCGCAGCACCCGCTCCGCCGCCCTGAACGGGGTGATATCGGTGAAGGTCATGACAAAGCCCCCCGCAGGCATGGGGTTGCCCTGCATCTCGATCACCCGGCCATCCGGGCGCTCCCGGGCCGAGATGTGGGGGCTGCCGCGCTTCATGAAGGCGACCCGACGCGCCACCTGGGCCTCCACGTCCCCCGCGCCGCACAGCCCCTGCCCAGCGTTGTAGCGGATGATCTCCTCGATGGAACGGCCCACCTGAATGAGACCGGGGGGATAGGAGAACAGCTCGATGTAGCGTCGGTTCCAGGCCACCAGCCTGAGCTCCCTGTCCACCACGGAGATCCCCTGCCCCATGTGTTCGATTGCCCCCTGCAACAGGCCGCGGTTGAAGCGGAACATGTCGGAGGCCTCGTCCACTATGGTGGCGATCTCCTCGAGCTGCATGTTGCGTCCCTGCAAGGCGGAGGCCAGCACCAGGCGGGCGGACGAGGTGCCGAATACCCCCGCCAGCAGTCGCTCCGTGTGGGCGATGAGCTCGGCGGAGGCCTGCATCTGGGGCGCCAGGGTGCCTCCCCGCTCGCCGGCGAAGCGACCGAAGGCCCGCTTGACGCGGCTGGAACCGACGAAGCGGGCCGCCAGCATCTCCA
The DNA here is from genome assembly GCF_040908005.1 of Aeromonas sp. s1(2024). NCBI lineage: Bacteria > Pseudomonadati > Pseudomonadota > Gammaproteobacteria > Aeromonadales > Aeromonadaceae > Aeromonas > Aeromonas sp. s1(2024). The sequence goes on from NZ_JBFOCW010000045.1 coordinate 47,792, forward strand.
GCTCCTTCACCGAGACCCGCGCATGATAGAGCGCTGAGGTGTCCCGGCTCGTCTTGCCGACGAAGTTGGCGGCCTGCAGCCGCTCGCTCACCGCCGCCCGTGACAGCAGGGAGCCCGCCACATAGCCGGCGAGGTTGAGCAGAAGACTCAGGAAGAGGCACCAGGCCCCCAGACTCAGATCCCGCACCGCCGGCCAGTCTGGGGGCGCCAGCAGGGCTTCGAGAGGGGAGCCAGCCAGCAGTCCGCTCTCCGCCAGCAGGGTCACGAACCAGAGGCTGACCCCGAGGGTGAGTCCGAGATAGACGCCCTTGCGATTGCCATGACGCCAGTACAGGCCGAGCAGCAGGGCCGGTGCGAACTGGGCCACGGCCCCGAACGAGAGATAGCCGATGCGCGACAGACTGGTGAGATCCCCGAGCCAGAGATAGAGCGCCCAGGCCGCCAGCAAAATCAGCAAGATGGCGCCCCGACGCACCTGCAGCAGCAACCGCATCAGGCGCTCGTCCCGCCCCTGTTGCCAGACCCGGCGCAGCAGGACCGGCAACACCAGATCGTTGCTCACCATGATGGCCAGGGCGATGGTGCAGACGATCACCATGCCGGTGGCTGCCGAGGTGCCGCCGAGAAATGCCAGCATCGCCATGCCGTCGAATCCGAGGGACATGGGGAGGCTTATCACATAGGTGTCCGATGCCATGTCTGCCCCGACCCACTGCTTGCCTGCCAGCGCCAGCGGCCAGATGAAGAGCCCCATCAGGAAGAGATAGAGGGGGAAGATCCAGCGGGCCCAGTGCAGATCCTGCCCCTGGTTGTTCTCCACCACGGTCACGTGAAACTGGCGCGGCAGGCAGATGACGGCACACATGGCGATCAGGGTGTAGATGGCGAGCTCCAGCAGACTGCCCGGCGTCACCGCCACCACTGCATCGAGGAAGTCGCCCGCCACCAGGGTACGCGCCTCGCTCGGTCTGGCGATGATGAGCCAGAGCGCAAAGCCCCCCACCGCCATGAAGGCGAGCAGCTTGACCACGGACTCGAAGGCGATGGCCACCACCATGCCCCTGTGGTGCTCGGTGGCATCCAGGTTGCGGGTGCCGAACAGAATGCTGAATAGGGCCAGCAGCAGGGTGACCCCCAGCGCCAGCTCCGCCATGTTGCTGGTGGGGCTGACCCCCGTGCTGTTGGCCATCAGCAGATCGAGCCCGGTGACGATCGCCTTGAGCTGCAGCACCAGATAGGGAAGTATCCCCATGACGGCAATGAGGCTGATCACCATGGCCAGGCGCTGGGACTTGCCATAACGAGCGGCAATGAAATCGGCGATGGAGGTGATGTGCTCGCGCTTGGCCACCAGGATGAGGCGGGCCAGCAGGCGCCAGCCAAACAGGAACACCAGCATGGGGCCCAGGTAGATGGGCACCGGCGACCAGGGGGATTCGCTGGCCTGGCCCACGGTGCCGAAGAAGGTCCAGGAGGTGCAATAGACCGCCAGCGACAGGCTGTAGAGCAGAGGCTGCCCCTTGGGGCGACGGCGCTTGTTCTTGTCCGCCACATAGGCGATGAGGAACAGCAAGCCCAGATAGGCGAGCGACAACCCGATCAGCAGCCATCCTTGGTGCATCTCTCTACTTCCCTTTTCCAGATAAGTCGGAGGCCTGCCGCGCCAGAGACCGGCAGACCTGTGTCATCGGCCCTGTTCAGGGCTCTCTTCACGCAGCCGCAACACGAAGACCGGCAGCACTACCAGCACCATGATAAAGAAGATACTGCCTCCCAGCGGCTCGAACAGCACGCCGCAGATCGCCATCAGGGCCGCCACCGTCATGCCGAGGCCGAGCGCCGCATAGAGCGCCTGGGTGGGGATCTGCTGCTCCGCGGGCAACTGGCGGGTCATGAAGCGGATGGCGCCGAGGTGGCTGACGCAGAAGGTGACCCCGTGCAGCAGCTGGCCAAGCACCAGCACCGCCAGGTCGGTAGAACTGCCGAGCAGCACCCAGCGCACCACGCAGCCAAGGGCCCCCACCAGAAACAGCATCTGGGCGCCGAAGCGCTGGAGGAAGCGCTTGTCCGCGGCGAACATGGCGATCTCCGCCACCACTCCCAGAGCCCAGAGATACCCGATCAGGGTGCCGCTGTAGCCGGCGCTCTTCCAGTAGATGGCGCTGAAACCGTAGTAGGCCGCATGACTCCCCTGCAGCAGGGCGGTGATGAGCAGGAAGCGGCGCACCGGGGCCGACCTGAGCGTGACGAGCAGCGAGGCCTTGGCCCGCTCCCCTTGCAGCTCCCGGGGGGCGGGTCGCAGCGGCAGCAGGCTGAGCCCCAGCATGATCAGCAGCCCGGCCACCATGGTGTGCAGCACCCAGTCGCTGCCAAAGTTGCCCACCAGGGCCCCCACCAGGGTGGAGGCGACGATAAAGGCAAAGGAGCCGCACAGCCGCACCTTGCCGTAGTCGAGGTGGGTCTGAACCACCATGCGGGTGGCAAGCGCCTCTCCCATGGGCATCAGGGTCGGGTAGATGAAGTTGGCCGCGAGGGTCAGCACCACCAGCCACCAGAGGCTGTGGCCCAGATAGAAACCGAGGAAGGCCAGCAGACTCAGCAGACAGAGCAGCCGGGTGACGGGCAGCAACTGGCCGGCCCCCTTGACTCGCCCCATCACCATCAGGTTGCCGGCAAAGCGGATGGCCATGCCCACCCCCAGCAACAGCCCTATCTGTTCAGTACTCACCCCGATGCCTTCCAGCCAGAGCGACCAGAACGGCAGGTAGGCGCCATAAACGAAGTAGAAGGCGCCAAAAAACAGGGCTAACCAAGAGAACGCGGGCATAGAGGCTCGGGCTGCATGACAAGGGGCACAAATGATAACCGATTTCGGGGCGGGGATCCCCAGGCGGCATGACAGATAAAAACCATAAATATCAATAAAGTTGAACCTTTGTCACATCCCCCTGTCTATTGGGTAACACCGCTTCCTGATGAGTGTTGCAATCCTTCCACCCGCCCCTGGCGGGTTTCTTTTTTGCAGACGCCGACCTTCATGACAAAAGGGGCCCGAGGGCCCCTTTTCCTTCATGCTGGTCCACGACCATCAGAACACGTACTTGACCCGTGCACTGAGGTTGCGGCCAGGCTCGGTCTGCTTGCTGGTATCCGCGGTGGCGGCAAGGCCGGTGATGCTCTCGTAGCTCACGTACTCCTTGTCAAACAGGTTGAATACCCCCACGTTGAGCTGCAGGTCCTGCACCGGCTTGAACTGGGCATAGAGATCCACCACGCCCCAGCCTGCGCTCTTGATGTTGTCGTTGCCTCGCGCATCCTTGCCCACCTTGTCCATGTCGTCGGCAAAGCGCAATGCGGTGTTGATGTTCCAGTTCGGCTGCTCCAGACGCACCCCGACGCTGCCGTTCAGGGGGCTCAGGCTGTTGATGTAGTTGCCCTCGCCATCCTTGCCCTCGATGTAGGCCAGGTTGCCCCAGACGTTGACCAGCTCGTTCAACCAGTAGTCCGCCTTGGCCTCGGCCCCCTTGGTGGTCGCCTTGTCCAGGTTCTGGTACTGATAGAGGGCGGTACGGCCTTCGGTACCCACGGCCGTCAGCTCGATGAAGTCGTCGAACTTGTTGTAGAAGGTGGCCACTTCATAGCTGAACCCGCCACGGCTGCCGCGCACCCCCAGATCGATGCCGTCGCTGCTCTCTGGCTTGAGGTTCGGGTTGGGCTCGATGCGATAGCCATACGCCTGGTGGTTCAGGGTGGAGAAGGCGTTGTCATACATGGGCGCCTTGAAGCCGTGGCTGTACTGGGCGAACAGGTTCGCTGCCTCGTGCGCCTTGAACACCAGCCCCAGCTTGGGAGAGAACTCCCCTTCGGAGATCTTCTTCATGTTCTCGCCCGTGTAGGCGGGATCCTCGTCCGGGGTCATCTTGTAGTAGTCGTAACGCACGCCCGGGGTCAGCACCCAACGCTCGCCGAACTTGATCTCGTCAAAGGCCCAGAGCGCACTGCGCTCGCTGGTGGTGGAGGGGAAGCTCAGCTCGTTGTAGCCGACGAAGTCACCCGGAACGGTCGGCCCCTTGAAGCGGGTGCGCTCGTTGTCGGTGTGCTCGTATTCCAGGCCCCAGGCCAGACGCTGGCTGGCGAGCGCCTTGTTGAACTTCACCTGGGCGCCCAGGCTCTCCTGCTCGAAACCGTTGTGATCCAGGGAGTTCTTGGTCACATAGGGGTTGCCCGGCATGACCGGATACTTGGACGAAGCGTACTGATCCAGGGTCTGCTTGGCGCGGCTGTAGTAGATCTTGCTGTCCACGCGATCCGCCCAGGGGGCGTTCAGGGCGAGGCCATGATCCAGTACCAGGGAGAGGTTGTCGGTCTCCTTGTCGGTAATGGGCTGGTTGAAGACGGAGCCCGCCTTGGTCAGATCGATGGCATCCGGATCCTGCCCCTCGGTGAAGTAATCCACCGTCAGTTTCAGGAACTGATCATCGGAGAGATTCCACTTGCTCTTGAACAGCACGGCCTGGCTGACGATGTCGAACTCGTTCTTGTCGCCGTCATAATTCTGGGTGACACCGCCATCGCGCCAGGTGTAGCGCAGCAGGTTCTCGACTTCCCCGGTGCGCAGCGCCCCCGTGATGCCGGCCATTCTCTGGTGGCTGCTGGAGGCATAACCCGTGGTCGCATCCAGATAGCTGTCGCGGCCCTTGAGGAAGTCGCCAGCATCCTTGGTGGTGATGGCAATGACGCCTCCCAGAGCATCGGAACCGTAAGCGGCGGAGGCCGGCCCTTTGGCCACTTCCACCTGCTTGATCATGTCGGTGTCGAAGTAGGTCTGACCCACGCCGCCGTTCTTGTAGGCATCGTTCTGGCGCACACCGTCCTGCACCACCTTGACCCGGTTTTCGCTCATGCCGCGAATGGTGAAAGTCTGGGCATCTCCTGCGCCTCCCTGCACGCTCACCCCGGGCTCATAGCGGAACAGGTCGGCGACGTTGCTGACGACCTGCTCTTCAATCTGCTCCGAGGTAATGACGGCGATGGGACCGGAAACATCTTCCAGCTTCTGTTCCATCCGGGAGCCGCTGACGACCATGACTTCATCGGCTTTCTTGTCTGCGGCGAAAGCGGGGGAGATCAGCCCGGCCGCCACGGCGAGGGCTATCAGGGAGGGGGTGTTGTTGTGCGCCACTGCAAAGTCCTTATTGAGAATTATTATCAAGCGGAAGGCATATTACCCCGCCAGAGACAAAGATCAATAATAAAGTGAATCATTCTCATTTCACTTTGTCATCATTCCCCCTTACACTGGCGCCACTTTTTGCTCGCCATGCCGCCATCCCATGGTGCAGCCTTTTCCCATCCCCTGTTTCTTGAGTGAGTAACCATGAACCGACGACTCCCCCTGCTCGCCCTGCCCCTGCTGCTGGCCGCCTGCGCCACCACGCCGCAGAACACTCCACCCGAGACCCTCTATCACGCACGGCTCGATACGGCCCAGGGGCAGGCGCTGACCTTCGAGCAGGCGGTGGCGCGGGTGGCGGATGCCGACATCGTGCTGGTGGGGGAACTTCACACTCACCCGGCCATCCATCTGTTGCAGGCACGTCTGCTGGCGGGGCTTGACGAGACGTCGCAGGCAGATGGCCGGGCCCTGGTACTTTCCATGGAGCAGTTCAGCCGCGCCGATCAGCCGCTGCTGGATGCCTACCTGGCCGGACGCATCGGCGAATCGGCCCTCATTCGAGATGGCCATGCCTGGCCCAACTACCAGAGTGATTACCGCCCTCTGGTGGAGTTCGCCAAGGCGCAGCACCTGCCAGTGATTGCCGCCAATGCCCCCAAACCTCTGGTGAGCTGCGTCGGTCAGGAGGGATCGGCCTGGCTCGACAAACTGCCGGCCAATCGCCGCAGCCAGCTTGCCCGCGAGCTGACTCTGGGGGATGACGGCTACCGCCAGAAGTTCATGGCTTCCATGCACCATGGGGATGCGGACGGCAACGCCCGTCGCTTCGCCGCCCAGACCAGCTGGGACGACACCATGGCCGAAAGCATGGTGGATTATCTGGGCAAGCATCCCGGCAGGCGCATCATGCATATCGCCGGCAACTTCCACGTGGAAGGGGGGCTCGGGATCGCCAGTCGCATCGCCAGCCGCAATCCGGCACTCAAGGTGGCACTCATCGTGCCGCAAACCGGTGACGAGACAGCCCCCGGGAGAGACGCAGACGTCAGGGTCCACATCGCTCCCCTGCCGGAACGCTGGCTAAATGCAAAGGAAATGAAGCAAGATATGGGCGCACTGCATCAATCCCGAAGCCGTGACTGCAGCCAATGGTTGCAACCCTCAAAATAGCCCAAGGATTTCATATGGATGTGTTACTCGTCATCGACATGCAACAGGGGTTGTTCGATAACCCCCGCCATCAGGATGCCCAGGTCATCGCCAACATCAATCGTCTGGCCGACCGCGTGCGGGGCCAACACGGACGGGTCATCTATGTGCAACACGACGAACCGGGTTCCGAGCTGGAACCTGGCAGTGCAGGCTGGCAACTGCACGCCGATCTGACCCCGTCTCCCCACGACAGCCGGGTGCGCAAGACTGCCTGTGACAGCTTCCTCGACACCGAGCTCGGCTTCCTGCTGGCAGAGCAGTCGGTAGACAGACTGCTCATCTGCGGCTGTGCCACCGACTTTTGCGTCGATACCACGTTGCGCAGCGCCGCCGCCAGGGGCTTTGACGCCTTTGCGGTGACCGACGCCCATACCACGGCGGACAGGCCGCACCTGAGTGCGGAGCAGATCATCCAGCACCACCACTTCATGTGGCGGCATCTGAGCCTGCCTCAAGGCAGAAGCGTGACCCTGCTCACGACGGATGAGCTGCTGGCCACCATTCAACCCGAGCGGGCGTGCTAAGCTGCCCGTCCTGATGTGAACACCCGATTGGAGTCTTGTGTGCGTCTACTCTCTGCCGTTGCCCTCACGCTGCTGTTACCGGCGCTCACCGCCTGCTCCGGCTTGCCGGGGGCAGCCCCCGATGGCCCGGTCCCCCTGTTCCACACCCATATCAGCGACGACGGGAGCAAGCGCTTCACCTTTGAGGCCGCCCCTCTCGACGTCCTGCCCACCCGGTTGCAGGAGGGAGATGACAACCGGCTGAGCCACCGCGACAAGAGCCTGCTGGAACGCCGGGAAGCCCTGCAGGACGAGCAGCTCACCCAGATGCTGGCCACGCGCAAGTATTGCCGAAGCGGCTATATCGTCCTCAGCCAGACCTCCTGGAAGATCCGCGGGGAATGCAACGAAAGCGCCACCCAGGCCGATCGCGATGCCTTCCCCAACCAGGCAGGCTGGCAGGAGTAACCCGGGACATAACAACAAAACGGGCAGCCCAGGCTGCCCGTTTCTCATCTCGCTAACTGTCCCCTCAAACGGGTTCATCCGCCGGGCTGGTCAGCTCGGCGCCGTTGTCGATGCGTTTGTGTCCTTCCACCAGGTGAACGAAGTCAACCAGCTCGTCGCCGGAGACACGGAATGCCTGACCGAATCCCTTGACGAACAGTCCCTGCTCGGGCTTGAGCCGAAACAGCACGAAGTCCTTGAGGTTGGAGAGCCCTTTGACTATCTCGCCGAAGCGCCCTTCCAGCGCCGCAACGGCCTTCTCCCAGCGTGCGTCGTCGCGCGCCACCACCTCGGCGACCGCATCGAAGGTCAGACGCTTGCGGGCAAACAGCTCGCGGGCCCCGGTTTCGTCCTCGATCAGCATCAGCGATACCTTGGGCACCTGTTGCAGGTTGCGGGCGTGGCGAGCTATCTCGGAGATGAGCACATAGTATCCATCTTCCTGCAGCACGAAGGGGGCATAGCTGGCATTGGGGTTGCCTTCGCCATCTACAGTGGCGAGCTGCAGGGTACGGCAACCGTCGCGGAACTCGCGGATCTCCGGTTGCAGGCGGTTTTGCAGGCGCTCCTGACGTTCACTCATGCTTTCACTTCCTCTTGATACTGACGGCGCAGGGCCATGAAACGCTCCACCTGCTCAGGCAGCAGTTGACGCTGCTCGTCCCGGCCCAGGTAGATCTTGAAAATGCAGCGGCCACTGTGGCCGAAGAACTGGAAGGAGTGCCCCTCCTTGCCCATGAAGAGCTTGCTGACCAGGGCGATGCCCGCCACGTTGTCGAGCTTGAGGTGACCGTGCAGTTCGCCGTCCCGCCCCATCAGGTTGTAGTAGCCGCGCGCGTTCTTGCCCTTGGGGAAGGGAGCCTTCACCTCGAAGATGGAGCCATCGGATTCGACGATGGTGGTCACCTGACCCCAGCTGGCCAGGTCCGCCAGCAGGGCTTCGGCCTCCCCGGCCGGCACTTGCGTCATCAGGGCGGCAGGCAGATGGCGTACCACCTCCCACTCGCTGACGGCCAGCTCGGTGGCGAGGGTGGACGGGTGGGCGCTGGGGTCTTGCTCCAGCAGCGCGTGAATGCGTTGTGCAATGCTCATCGGTTCTCCCTGGATGATCTGGCGATGGTGCTCGGTGTCGCGGCGGATACTGTAATAAAGCGCCCCAAGCAACGCAATTGATAATCGCTTTCATTCTCAGTGCATTTTGATGGGCGACTTGATATTCTCGGCGGCAACCCTATTTCATTCACCCTTCGGAGGTTCGCATGGGCCGTCGTTTTGCCCTCGCATTCAGCCTGCTCGGCTGTGCCCTTTCCCTCTCTTCCCCATCCGTCATGGCGGTGGAGCGTATCGTCAGCATAGGCCCGGCCACCACGGAACTCATCCTGGCGCTGGGAGGCGAGCAGAGCCTGGTCGCTACCGATGTCAGCAGTCCGGAGCCCAGAGGCGTGCCCAAGGTCGGCTATCACCGCGCCCTCGCCGCCGAAGGGATACTGAGCCTCTCTCCGACCCTGGTGGTCGGCAGCGACGAGATGGGCCCGAACAGCACGCTTGATCAGTTGCGCCGTGCCAACGTCAAGGTCGAGGTCATGGCCACAGCCCCTACGTTGGCCAACCTCAACGAGCGTATCGACACCCTGGCCCATCTCCTGGGTAACCAGGCGGCAGGGAGCAAGCTCAAGGAGCAAATTGCCGCCCAAAGCGACACCCTGGCGGCGCAGGCGAAGCAGAACAAGCCCCTCAAGGTCGCCTTCCTGCTGCTGCACAAGGGTCAGCCCACCAGCATCGCTGGCGGCAACACCACCGCCAGCGCCCTCGTCACCCTGGCGGGCGGCGTCAATCCGGTGGCTGAGCTCCACGACTACAAGCCCGTTTCCACCGAATCCCTCATCGAGCTGCAACCTGATCTGGTGCTGGTGAGCGGCCGCGACTGGCAGCAGTATCAGGATCCCGACGCCGTTCTGAGCCAGGTGCCCGCCCTGTCAGCCACCCCGGCAGGCAAGAACAAGGCCATCCACGCCATCGACGGGCATGCCCTGCAAGGGGGCCTCAGCCTTCGTTCCTTGCAACAGGCGAACCAGATCGCCCAGTGGATCAAGCAGGGTTCCTGATGCGCCTGCCTCTGCCCTGGCTGCTCGCCCTGACCGGCTGCGCGCTGACGTTGCTGCTGGTCGGGTCCCTCGCGACCGGCCCCATGTCCCTCTCCCTTGGCGAGAGCCTGCGCGCCCTGTTTGCCGGACCACAGAGCGGGATTGAGGCTCACAAATTATTGATCGTGCAGGAGATCCGTCTGCCACGAACCCTGCTCTGCATCGCCGTGGGGGGCATTCTCGGCCTCTGCGGCGCCGTCATGCAGGGACTGTTTCGCAACCCCCTGGCAGACCCCGGCATCATAGGGGTGTCGGGTGGGGCGGCACTCGGCGCGGCCCTGGCCATCGTGCTGCTCGCCCCGTTGGGCTCGCACCTGCAGAGTCTGCTCGGCCTGGGGTTGTTGCCCCTGCTCGCCTTTCTCGGCGGAGCCCTCACCACCACCCTCGTCTATCTGCTGGGTACCCGGGAAAGGGGCACCTCGGTCACCGTGATGCTGCTGGCCGGGGTGGCCATCACGGCGCTCTCCGGCGCCGTCATCGGACTACTCACCTATCTCGCGGACGATCAGATGCTGCGCAACCTGAGCCTGTGGCAGATGGGCTCCCTGGCGGCAGGCAAGCCGATCGATGTGACGCTGGCGCTGCTGACCCTGGCCGCTTTGCTGCTGCTGTTCATGCACGATGCCAATCCCCTCAACGCCCTGCTGCTGGGAGAAGGAGAGGCGCGGCACCTGGGGGTGAACGTGCAGACGCTGAAGCGTCGCCTCATCCTGCTCACTGCTGCCGGTGTCGGCGTGGCGGTGGCCGTGGCCGGCATGATCGGCTTTGTCGGTCTGGTGGTTCCCCATCTGGTACGGCTGCTGGCCGGTCCCAACCATGTCCGCCTGTTGCCGCTGTCTGCCCTGCTGGGGGCTGGCCTGCTGCTGGGGGCCGACATGCTGGCGCGTACCCTGCTCGCTCCGGCCGAGCTGCCCGTCGGCATCATCACCGCCCTGCTGGGGGCCCCCTTCTTCATCTGGCTCTTGGTCAAGAGCCGCCGAACCCTGTAACAGGAGATCGTCACTTTGCCCGGATCCCCCTCCCCCCTGCTCAGTTGCCGGGGTCTTCGCCTCAGTCGTGGCAACCGGCTTATCCTGGACAGCCTGGATCTCGACCTGCATGCTGGCAGCCTGACCGCCCTGCTCGGTCCCAACGGGGCGGGCAAAAGCTCGCTGCTCAAGTGCCTGACCGGCGAGCTGGAACATGAAGGGGAGATCCACCTGTTCGGCCAGACCCGCAGGGGGTGGGCCGACAACGCTCTGGCCCACCGGGTCGGTGTGCTGCCGCAAAGCTCCTCCTTGAGCTTCCCCTTCCTGTGCGAAGAGGTGGTGGCCATGGGCCGGCTGCCCCACAGCGAGCCTGCCAGCCGGCGCGACGAGATTGTCCGCGCCGCCATGACCCACGCCGGGGTCGACCATCTGGCGAACCGCCTCTATCCCGGCCTCTCCGGCGGGGAGCGTCAACGGGTGCAGTTCGCCCGGGTGCTGGCCCAGATCTGGCAGGCCCCGGAGGAACCGCAGCAAGCGCGGCTGCTGCTGCTGGACGAGCCCACCTCGGCGCTGGATCTCAAATACCAGCACCAGTTGCTCGCCATGGCCCGGGCGCTGGCCGGTCGCAACACCGCCGTGCTGGTGGTGTTGCACGACCTCAATCTGGCAGCCCGCTACGCCGATAGGCTGGTGATGCTGGAGCAGGGCAGGCTGATGGCTGACGGCAGCGCAGGCGAGGTGCTGACTCCGGCGCTCATCGCGCGCCTCTACGACTACCCCGCACAGGTGATCCACCACCCCGAGAGTGGCGTCCCCATGGTGGTGTGACACCCAGGGGCAGATAGCAACAGAGCGCCATCAGGCGCTCTGTCTTTTTGCGGTATCCAGCCCTGGGCTGACCAGCAGGGTAATCCCCTGGGCACATCAGGCTATCTGGTAGCGCCCCGGCTTGTGATTGAGTGTCAACACCAGATTACAGATGATGGCGGCCACCACGGAAAGCACCAGCAGCCAGGGGGAGACCACGAAGAAAGAGGCGACGACGATGGCGCAATCCAGCCCCATTTGCAGCTTGCCTGCCCGCACACCCCATCTGTCCTGAATGAAGAGCGCCAGGATGTTGAAGCCCCCCAGGCTCGCCTTGTGGCGGAACATGATGAGCAGCCCCATACCGATCAGGGTGCCGCCGATCAGCGCCGCATAGACGGGTTCGATCTTGCCGATTTGCAGCACGGCGTTGAGGTGATCCGTCATGAAGGAGACGGTGGCCACGGCGGCAAAGGTATTGAGGGTGAAGCGCGGCCCCATTCTGAGCCAGGCCAGGGCATAGAAAGGCAGGTTCATGGCGAAGAACAGCAGACCGAAGCTGATGCCGGTCACCTGTTGCAGCAGCAACGCCAGGCCGGCAGTGCCACCGGTGAGCAGGCCGACCTGATGGAACAGGAAGATGCCGAGGGAAACGAAGCCTGCTGCGGTCAGCAAGGCGAGCACATCCTCATAGAGCGGGTGCGCAGAGCGTGAAGTGTTGTCCATAACCAGGTATCCAGTCGCGAAGCAAGAGAGTATTGGCCGCCCGTCGGGCGGAGCGAGCCCCGTGAACCGGGGCTTCGTTCTGCCGACAGTCTCCATTTTGAGTGAGATGGATCACAAGTCCCGCCCTTCACGCGCCAAAATGGTGCGCGTCATCCAGGCGTTACAATCCTTGCACCAAAATGTCCCACGCTCACCGCCGGCATGATGCTGAAAAACCTGAAACGGGCCGCTGCCCCCGCGCCCGAATCGTTCTAGAATGAGTCGCTTGTCACTGCCAGCGGAACAACAGCGGATGAGAGTCACCGTATTCGGAATAGGTTATGTCGGGTTGGTTCAGGCCGCCGTACTGGCGGAGATGGGTCACAAGGTGGCCTGCGTGGATGTGGATGCCGACAAGGTCGCGGGCCTGAAAGAGGGGCGCATTCCCCTCTTCGAGCCCGGTCTCGCCCCCCTGGTGCAGCGCAACCATCAGGCCGGTCGCCTGATCTTCACCACAGACCCGGCCCGGGCGGTGGAGTTTGCCGAGCTTATCTTCATCGCGGTCGGAACGCCGCCGGACGAGGACGGGTCCGCCGACCTCCATCAGGTGATGACGGTGGCGGACACCATAGGCCGCCTGATGCAAGGGGGCAAGGTGGTGGTCAACAAGAGCACTGTGCCTGTCGGCACCGCCAGCCGGGTACGGCGACACATTGCGGAGCGCCTCGCCGACCGTGGTCTCGACCTTCCGTTCGACGTGGTCTCCAACCCCGAATTTCTCAAGGAGGGCGCCGCCGTCGCCGACTGCCTGCGGCCGGATCGCATCATCATCGGCACCGACTCCGATCACGCCTTCTCCCTGCTGGAGGAGCTCTATGCCCCCTTCAACCGCAAGCGAGACCGCATCCTGCGGATGGATGCACGCAGCGCCGAACTGACCAAGTACGCCGCCAACGCCATGCTGGCGACCCGCATCTCCTTCATGAACGAGATGGCCACCCTGGCCGAAGCCCTGGGCGCCGACATCGAGGAGGTGCGCAAGGGCATTGGTGCCGATCCGCGCATCGGCCACCACTTCATCTACCCAGGCTGCGGTTATGGCGGATCCTGCTTCCCCAAGGATGTCAGGGCGCTGATCCACACCGCGAAGGAGGCGGGGTGCGAGACCCCCCTGCTGCGCTCGGTGGAGCAGGTCAACGAGGCGCAGAAGCACAGGCTCATGACCCGGCTGCACCACCATTTTGGTGCCAGTCTGTCGGGGCGCACCTTCGCGTTATGGGGACTCGCCTTCAAACCCAATACCGACGACATGCGCGAAGCCCCGAGCAGGGTGCTGATGGAGGCGATCTGGGCGGCAGGAGGCAAGGTGCAGGCGTTCGACCCCGAGGCCATGACCGAGGCCGCCCGCCTCTATGGCCAGCGGGCAGATTTGCTCCTGTGCGACACCCAGGAAGCCGCCCTTCAGGGGGCCGATGCCCTGCTCGTCTGCACAGAGTGGCAACAGTTCCGCGCACCGGATTTCGACCTGCTTCGCCAGACCCTGAAGCAGGCCATCATCTTCGACGGCCGCAACCTCTATGATCCGGCCCGTCTACGCCAGCGCGGTTTCACCTACTATGCCATCGGCCGTGGCGACAGCCTGGCTCATCAGGAGGAGCGATGAAGTACCTCGTCACCGGCGCCGCCGGGTTTATCGGATTTCATGTGGCGCGCAGGCTCTGTGGCGACGGCCATCAGGTGGTGGGGATAGACAACCTCAACGACTACTACGCGGTGAGTCTCAAGGAGGCGCGCCTCGCCCTGCTCACGCCTCTACCCGGCTTTCGCTTCGAACACCTCGATCTCGCGGACCGCGCGGCCATGGCCTCGCTCTTTGCCCACGAGCAGTTTGACCGGGTGATCCATCTGGGGGCCCAGGCCGGGGTGCGCTACTCCCTGGACAACCCCTTCGCCTACGCCGACAGCAACCTCACCGGCCACCTTACCGTGCTGGAGGGGTGTCGCCAGACCCGGGTGCAACATCTGGTCTATGCCTCCTCCAGCTCGGTCTACGGGCTGAACGAACAGATGCCGTTCAAGCCGTCCGATGGGGCGGATCATCCCGTCTCCCTCTATGCGGCGAGCAAGAAGGCGGGGGAGCTGATGACCCACTCCTACTCCCATCTCTACGGCCTGCCCACCACCGGGCTGCGCTTTTTCACCGTCTACGGCCCCTGGGGCCGGCCCGACATGGCCCTGTTCAAGTTCGTGCGCGCCATCCTGAACGGCGACCCCATCGACCTCTACAACCAGGGCCAGCTCAGCCGGGATTTCACCCATGTCGACGACATCGTCGAGGGGATAGTGCGCATCTCAGACAGCCCCCCCGCGGGCGATGCCCACTGGCAGGGGGCCCCGGACGCCAGCCCGGCCCCCTATCGCCTCTTCAACATCGGCAACGGCAGCCCGGTCAGGCTGCTGGACTTCGTGGATGCCATCGAGTCGGCCCTCGGCAAACGGGCCATCCGCAACATGCTGCCCATGCAGCCCGGCGACGTGCTCGCCACCTGGGCCGACACCCGCTCGTTGTTCGACGCAACGGGCTATCGCCCCCGTGTCGGGCTCAAGGAAGGGGTAGACAGCTTTGTCCGCTGGTATCGGGACTACTACCGGGTCTGAGCCAAACGAGGTGGCAGGGTCCCCTGGCTCGCGACCCTGCGCTCAGGATGAAGGGGTATAGCTGAAGGGCACCATGGTGGGGGAGAGCCCACGACAGGCGGGTTTGAGGGCCTGCGGGCCTGCCAGCAGCCAGTCGGTGCGGTGACGGTTGCCGAGGTTTTCCATCTTCGCGGAGTCAAAACACCTCACCATCAGGTCGGCGCTCCCCAGTACCCAGCGCCCGGGGGCAGCCCCTATCCAGGCGGCAGCTTCCCTGGCCTGCTCCCCGTCCCCCATTAGATAAGGGTAATGTTTCACTGGTTGCAGGCTAAACAGCAGATGTTGCTCTTTGAAGCCCGCCAGCAGCAGTTCATCCCCCACAGGCACCTTCTGCGCCGCCAATGCCATCACTGCCTGAGGGGTGCGCACCTCGTTGAGGCGCACGCTGATCCAGCAGGAGTAGATCAACCACCCCACTGCCAGGGAGCTGAGAATAGCGGTCAGTGGCTCCCGGCGAAACCAGGCATTGATCAGCAGCAAGGATCCCCCCAGCACCAGCAGGGGAAGCCAGGGATCCGGCCCCAGTTCCCCCAGACGGCTGGCCACTCTGTCGCTAAATGCCAGCACCAGAGCCCCCACCAGCCCTGCCCCTCCCAACAGCCAGCCGAGCCCGGCCAGTAGTCGCCCCGGCCAGACCCGGACCAGCAGGGTGCCGATGAAGGGTGCGGTCAGGAGCGCCAGGGCGGGCGTACCGGGCGTGATGTAGACGCCCCGCTTGCCCGGCGAGCAGGAGAAAAACAACACCACCAGTATCAGATAACCCAGCAGCAGCAGGATACGCCTGTCCTGCGCCCGAATGGCGCGCCGCCAGGCCACCACCAGCCAGGGCAGCAGCAGGGAGAGCGGCAGCCAGAACGGCGGGATCACCGAGGTAAGGTAGTACCAGAAGGGTTTGACGTGATGCCAGGCGCTGGTATAGCGAGTCACCGTCTGGCGCAGCAGTATGTTGTCTCTGTAGGCCAGCAGGAGGGGATCCCCGCTTCGGGTCACGGCCTCCAGCATGGGGACCAGCCAGAGGCCCATCGCCAGGGCCATGGCCAGCGGCCCGAGCAGGGCCTTCAGCCAGGCTGACAAAGGCGCGGCGCGGATTTGTGCCCTGTGGGTCCAGAGCGCGGGAAGCAGCACCAGCAGGGCCAGTACTCCCACCCCCTTGGTGATGACGCCAAGCCCTGCGGCAAACCAGCCGAGCCAGTACCAGCGCCACCCGCCACCGCAGAGGAGGAAGCGCAGAAAACCATAGAGACCGAGGGTGATGAAGAAGGTGACCAGGCCGTCGATCTGCGCCGTCTTGGCCTGCAGGGTGAACTGGACGGTAAAGAGCAGCAGCAAGCCCGCCAGAAATCCCGTCGCCGGATCCCACAGGCGGCGCCCCAGATCCCACACCAGCAAGATGGTCAGCAAGCCAGACAGCAGGGAGGGCAGCAGAAAGGCCACCTTGATGGAGCCAGTCAACACATAACCGATCGCGATCCCCCACATAAACAGCGGCGGCTTGTCCGGATAGAGCTCCCCGCCGCGCATGGGGAAGAGCCACTGGCCACTCTCCACCATCTCCCGGGCGATCAGGGCGAAACGCGGCTCGTCCGCCGGCCAGGGGTCCCGCAGACCCAGCCCGGCCCCCAGCACCACCAGCGCGATCAGCAGCAACCAGCCAAGGGACGTCTGATTGAGCAGGGTGCGATCACTCACCATGACGGGCCTCCCCGGTCACTGCCTTGTCCCGCCGCCAGCCCCGATGCTGGATATCGAGATAGAGGCTGTAGAGCGCGGTGAAGGTGGGGAAGAGGTTTTGCAGCACGCCGACAGAGTCCTGCTTGGGAGAGAAGGTGAAGTAGCTGAGCGTCATCAGGCTGCCGATCACGCTCATGTACCAGAACAGGCGCGGAATGACGGGTCGTCCCGCCCGCCTGGACGCCAGAAACTGCACCAGCCAGCGTCCGCCGAACATCAGCGCCCCCGTGTAGCCGATCAGCTTCCAGCCGGTGACATGCACCCCGGTCCAGTCCAGCCAGTCGATGGGGGCAGACAGCCAGGCGTCCATCACTCCAGCATCTCCCGGATTTCAACCACCTTGGAGCGGCGCTGCAACCACCAGACCCCGACCACGTCCACCAGCCCGACCCAGAGCCGGTTCCAGACCCCGTATTTGGAGATGCCCGCCTGGCGTGGCCTGTGGTTGACCGGCCAGGGCGCCATGCGCCCCCCTTGTGCCTGGATCAGCGCGGGGATGTAGCGGTGCATGTGATTGAAGGCGGGCAGTTTCAGATACCAGTCACGACGCACTACCTTGAGCCCGCAGCCGGTATCCGGAATACCGTCGCGCAGCAGCAGGTCGCGAAAGCCGTTGGCCAGCTTTGAAGAGAGGCGCTTGACCCAGTCGTCACGGCGGTTGACCCGGTGGCCGATGAGGCCCACCTGGTATGGATCGCTCTGGTAGCGGCGCATCGCCTCCTCCAGCATGGCGGGAATGTCGGCGGGATCGTTCTGACCATCGCCGTCGAGTACCACCAGCCAGTCGCCACGCCCGTGGCGCACTCCGCTCAGCACCGCCATGCTCTGGCCCACGGCATGGACATGACGTAGCACCTTCAGCCTGGTGAAACGCGTCTGCAAATTGCGCAGTACCACATGGCTGTCGTCCACACTGCCATCGTCCACATAGATCAGTTCGTACTCGAACCTGCCCCCAAGGGCGGCATCTATTTCGCCGACAAGCGGGGCCAGATTATCCCGCTCATCCTTGGCAGGCACCACGACAGAGATATCGACCAATTCGACCATATGCACATCCTGCCCTCATCAGAGGCGCTATCGATTCACCCGGCAGACCCGACGACATTGCATCGTGGCCTGGCTGACATCATGCAAATACAAGGCGTTAGAAAACAACTGTGTCAGCATATTGAACCTCAATTAACAAATCTGTCAAAGCAGTCACTGACCCGGGAGTCATACCGCCTCTCCCCTGCACCAAAAGTTCCATACCGTTTTCATCTCTGTTGCTCACCCACATAACCAGATGTTCCATCTGCTGGCTGGCGTCCCTCCCCGGATCGGGCCTATATGTTGCGGATACCAAAGACGAGGTTTCCATGAAAAAACGACTCTGGGGGTGGGGACTCCTGATACTGCTGGCCACCACTTCCCACGCAGATCCCTTTCGTCAGGCCCCCAAGGCCATGAGCGCGCTGCGCCAGGGTGCAGCCATGGAACAGGGAAACCCGCGGCAGGCCATCGCCCACTACTGCACCGCCGCCAACCTTGGCAACCCGGAAGCCTATTACCGCATCGGCCGCCTGCTGGCCCGCGGCCCCCAGGGGATCCGCAATGCCCGCAGCGCCAACGCCTACCTGGCCATGGCCATGCGCCTTGGCAACCAGCAAGCCGCCCGTTACTACAACGAGCGGGTCGGCAATGCCCCCCTGGGTACCTGCGGCATCGGAGGCGGTGGCGGCGCCCCCTGGGTGCGCCCCAGTACCCCCTTCGATCAGGAGCGCTACCTGGCCAGACAGTCACAGGCCAAGCAAAAGCTGGCCGTCATGATCCGCCAGGCCGCCCAGCGTCACAAAGTGGACCCCCAGCTCGCCCTGGCCATCGCCATCGCCGAATCCAATCTGAACAGCACCGCCGTCTCCCCCAAGCAGGCACAGGGCGTCATGCAGCTCATTCCCGAAACCCAGGCCCGCTTCGGCGTGACCCGGCCGTTCGATGCCCAGCAGAACATCCGTGGTGCCATGATCTACCTGAAGTGGCTGGAGAAGCAGTTCGGTCCGGACTGGGTGAGGATCAGCGCCGCCTACAACGCCGGGGAGCAAGCCGTGCTGCGCCACGGCGGTGTGCCGCCCTATCAGGAAACCCAGGAGTATGTGCAGCGGGTGCTCTACTACTCGGGGCAGGATCCTGACAAACCGGCCCGCCGCAGCTCACCGCGCTGAGCTTGCCCGGTTGCTCCTCTTCCCTCGCGCCTGTCGGCCGTCCCGGCCTGCGGCGCCCGGCTTTGCCGCCCCTCTCCCATTGGTTTACAATCGACGGGTTTTTTGGAACCGGGTTGACGGCCCGTCGACCCGGCCCCACCACGACATCAGTTTGTTAATGCCAAGACATTAAACTGCTGAAAGGAAGAGAATTAGCCAATGGCTCAATTTATTTACACCATGAACAGGGTTGGCAAGGTCGTGCCGCCCAAGCGTCATATTCTCAAGAACATCTCCCTCTCCTTCTTCCCGGGGGCCAAGATAGGCGTGCTGGGTCTGAACGGCGCCGGGAAATCGACCCTGCTGCGCATCATGGCGGGTATCGACACCGAGATCGAAGGGGAAGCCCGTCCGCAGCCCGGCATCAAGATTGGCTACCTGCCCCAGGAGCCGAAGCTGGATCCGGAGCAGACAGTACGCGAAGCGGTCGAAGAGGCGGTCGGCGACGTCAAACGCGCCATGGCGCGCCTCGACGAGGTCTATGCAGCCTACGCCGACCCGGATGCGGATTTTGACAAGCTGGCCCGCGAACAGGGCGAGCTGGAAGCCATCATCGCCGCCCAGGGCGGCCACAACATGGAAAACCAGTTGGAGCGCGCGGCCGATGCCCTGCGCCTGCCGGCCTGGGATGCCCAGATCAAGCACCTCTCCGGTGGTGAGCGCCGCCGCGTGGCCCTGTGCCGCCTGCTGCTGGAAAAACCGGACATGCTGCTGCTGGACGAACCGACCAACCACCTGGATGCGGAATCCGTGGCCTGGCTGGAGCGCTTCCTGCACGACTACGAAGGCACCGTCGTGGCCATCACCCACGACCGCTACTTCCTCGACAACGTGGCGGGCTGGATCCTGGAGCTGGACCGCGGCGAAGGCATCCCCTGGGAGGGCAACTACTCCTCCTGGCTGGAGCAAAAAGATGCCCGTCTGGCCCAGGAAGCGAGTTCCGAAGCCGCCCGTCGCAAGTCCATCGAGAAGGAA
Organism: Aeromonas sp. s1(2024); assembly: GCF_040908005.1. NCBI lineage: Bacteria > Pseudomonadati > Pseudomonadota > Gammaproteobacteria > Aeromonadales > Aeromonadaceae > Aeromonas > Aeromonas sp. s1(2024). Next base: position 67,460 of record NZ_JBFOCW010000045.1, read on the forward strand.
CTGGAGTGGGTTCGTCAGAACCCGAAAGGCCGTCAGGCCAAATCCAAGGCTCGTATGGCTCGCTTCGAAGAGCTCAACACCAACGACTACCAGAAGCGCAACGAGACCAACGAGCTGTTCATTCCGCCCGGACCGCGCCTGGGCGACAAGGTGGTGGAGGTGGCCAACCTCTGCAAGTCCTATGGCGACCGCCAGCTGATCGACGATCTCTCCTTCTCCATTCCGAAGGGTGCCATCGTCGGCATCATCGGTCCGAACGGTGCCGGTAAATCGACCCTGTTCCGCATGATGTCGGGTCAGGAGCAGCCGGATTCCGGTTCCATCACCCTGGGTGACACCGTGGTGCTGGCCTCCGTGGATCAGTTCCGCGACAGCATGAACGACAAGAAGACGGTGTTCGAGGAAGTCGCCGACGGCCAGGACATCCTGCGCATCGGCAACTACGAGTTCCCGAGCCGCGCCTACATCGGCCGCTTCAACTTCAAGGGTTCCGACCAGCAGAAGCGGGTCGGCGAGCTCTCCGGTGGTGAACGTGGCCGTCTGCACCTTGCCAAGCTGCTGCAGACCGGCGGCAACGTGCTGCTGCTGGATGAACCGACCAACGATCTGGACATCGAAACCCTGCGCGCCCTCGAGAACGCCCTGCTGGAGTTCCCGGGTTGCGCCATGGTCATCTCCCACGACCGCTGGTTCCTCGACCGCATCGCCACCCACATCCTCGACTACCAGGACGAGGGCAAGATCGAATTCTTTGAAGGCAACTTCACCGAATACGAAGAGTGGAAGAAGAAGACTTACGGTGCCGAGGCTATCCAGCCGCGCCGCGCCAAGTACAAGCGCATTGCCAAGTAAGGCGAGGCAACAGCCGCGCCGCCAGGTATGACGTCACAAGGGGAGCCGGGGCTCCCCTTTTTTGCCTCTTCTGACTTACAATCTCCACCTCTACCCCAGCGATAGCGACCCATGACCCAAGCCTCCACCACCAGACTCACCATCCAGATCCGGCTCGAACCCGGCTGTCTGGGGCCGGATGGCAAGCAGCACATCGATACCTTCTGCGCGGCCGCCAACCGGATCCTCGCCGCCATCGAACCCCGACGAGTGCACTGGGTGCTGCTGCCCCGCCATGACAAGCAACTTGCCGAGCAGGCCTACTTCCTTGATGGCCGCCCCTTGAGCGAAACCCAGGCCACCCTGCTGCTGCAACGCATGGGGTTGACCCTCGATCCCTTGCTGGAGCAGAGCGATGCCGTGCTGAGCCAGCTTATCGAACGCTACCAGAAAAACCGTTGATCCCGATGTGGAAACGGGGCTCTATTGGTCCCCTTTCTCCTGCCTCCGGGAGAAAACGTTTGAATTTTTACTCTATTCATTGATCCGCCTCGCACATCCGGGGTTTGTAAACCTGGCCGCCTGTGTGAAAATGTGCGCGCTGTCACGGTATCAGGACGAGTCTGGTCACTTCACCGCCAGAATCAGGGTCCGTCGCCCCGCATGGATGGGCCGGGCCCCCTGCTGCCTATTTCACGTCACCCATTGGAATCCAACATGAATCAACCACATCACGCTACCGGGCAGACCGCCAGCCCGGCTGCCGGGCATGGATTGCTCGAGCGCCTGTTTGCCCTGCGCGGTCATGGCACCACGGCCCGCACCGAGGTGATCGCCGGCATCACCACCTTCCTGACCATGGTCTACATCGTCTTCGTCAACCCGCAGATCCTCTCTGCGGCAGGCATGGACACCCAGGCCGTGTTCGTTACCACCTGCCTCATCGCCGGCATCGGCAGCATCCTGATGGGTCTGCTGGCCAACCTGCCCATCGCCCTGGCTCCCGCCATGGGCCTCAACGCCTTCTTCGCCTTCGTGGTGGTGGCCGGCATGGGCTACTCCTGGCAAGTGGGCATGGGCACCATCTTCTGGGGTGCGCTGGGCCTGCTGATCCTGACCCTGCTGCGGGTACGCTACTGGCTCATCGCCAACATTCCCCTGACACTTCGGGTCGGCATCACCGCCGGCATCGGTCTGCTCATCGCCCTGCTCGGCCTGCACAATGCCGGCATCGTGGTCGCGAGCCCCGCCACCATGGTGACCGTGGGCAACCTCACCTCCCTGCCCTGCCTGCTGGGGCTGCTCGGCTTCTTCCTCATCTGCATCTTCTCCGCCCGCGGCGTCCACTCCGCCGTGCTCATCGCCATCGTGGTGACCACCACCCTGGGCTGGCTGTTCGGCGACGTCACCTTCAAGGGCTTCGTCTCCGTGCCGCCGAGCATTGCACCGGTCTTCGGCCAGCTGGACCTGATGGGATCGCTGGACATCAGCCTCGCCGGGATCATCTTCTCCTTCATGCTGGTCAACCTGTTCGACTCTTCCGGCACCCTGATCGGCGTGACCAACCGCGCCAAGCTGGCCGATGACAAGGGGCACTTCCCGCGCATGAAGCAGGCCCTGGTGGTGGACAGCGTCAGCTCCGTCGGCGGCGCCTTCATGGGGACCTCGTCCGTGACGGCCTACATCGAGAGCAGCTCCGGCGTCGCCGTCGGCGGTCGCACCGGCCTGACCGCCATCGTGGTGGGCATCCTCTTCCTGCTGGCCATCTTCTTCTCTCCGGTTGCCGCCATGGTGCCGGCGTATGCCGCGGCGGGGGCCCTCATCTACGTGGGCGTGCTGATGTGCTCCGAGCTGACCCGGGTGAAGTGGGAAGACCTGACCGAAGCGGTGCCGGCCTTCATGACCGCGGTGATGATGCCGTTCAGCTTCTCCATCACCGAAGGGATCGCCGTGGGCTTCATCTCCTACTGCGTGATGAAGGCGGGCACCGGCCGCTGGCGCGAGATCAACCCCTGCGTGCTGGTGGTGGCCCTGCTCTTCGTCCTCAAGTTTGTCTGGGTCGATGCCCACTGATTTTTCTTCCATGAAAAGAAAAACCAGACTCTGAAAACAAAAATACCCGTCATCGACGGGCATTTTTTTATGGCGGGTACAGGGCTCAGCGTATGCCGCGGGCCTCACGGATCCACTCCCAGGCCTGCTGGATCTCCTGGGTCTTCTCCTTGGCCATCTCCATCATCTCGGGGGGCAATCCCTTGGCGGCCAGCTTGTCAGGGTGATGCTTGCTCATCTCCTTGCGATAGGCTCGCTTGATCTCCTGATCGCTGTCGCTCTCGTTCACCCCGAGCAACTGATAGGCATCCTTGAGGCGATCCCGGGAGGGGGGCTCCTGACGGTATTGCTGCCCCTGGCCACCGCCCTGCTGTTGCTGACGGTGGAAGAAGTTCATCTGGGCCTCGGCCATGGCCAGAATGCGGGCCAGCTCGATGCGACTGAACCCCAGCTCGTCGGCGATGGTTTGCAGGATGGCCCGCTCGTTCGCCTCCACCTGACCGTCGGCGAAGGCGGCCTGCAGCTGGACCTCGAGGAAGAAGCGCAGGATGTCACGCTGCCCCAGGCTCGCCTGGCGAAACTCCGCCAGGGTCTCGCGCAGGGGGAAGTCCGCCTCCTTGCCCTGGCGGAATGACTCCTGGGCCCGTACCCGCTGCTCTCCGGCCAGCCGCATCCTGTCCATCAGGTTGGATGCGACCCTTATTTCATGCTCGGTGACCTGGCCGCTCGCCTTGGCGATGTGGCCCATGACGGCGAAGGTGGCATGGAAAAAGACGGCCTGTTGCTGCTGGCTGGGTGCCCGCTGGAAGGCCCCGCGGATCCCCATGCCCCGATCGAAGCGATGGCCGATCCACAGGCCCAGCAGGGCACCGAAGATGTTGCCGAGCAGAAAACCGAAGAAGGTGCCAAGCACCTTGCCCCAAATACGCATGGTTCAAGACCTCGTGATGTTAATGGGTGCCGGCGAGCAGTTGCTCGTCCAGCTCGCGCAGCCGATCCACTGTGCCGATGTCGCGCCACTCGCCTGCCAGCAGGCTGCCACCCACCCGTCCCTGCACCATCCAGTCGCGCAGCAGGGGGGCCAGCTTGCGCGCCCCGCAGGGCAAGCCGGCAAAGGCGGCGGGCTGATAGAGGCCGACGCCGCTGAAGGTGAGGGCCGGGGTGTCCAGCACCCGACCCGCTTGCAGGGAGAAGTCCCCTTGCGGATGCTGGGGAGGGTTGGGCACCAGCCAGAGGTGGGCGAGATCGTCCCCAAGCGGCTGGTTCACCAGAGCGCGATAATCCAGGTCGAGCCAGGTATCGCCGTTGATCACCAGAAAGGGTTCGCAGCCCAGCAGGGGCAGCGCCTGCACGATGCCGCCGGCGGTCTCGAGCGCGCTCTCTTCGGCCGACCAGTGGATGGATACCCCGAGTGCACTGCCATCGCCGAGGGCCGCCACCAGCTTGTGTCCGAGCCAGGCGTGGTTGATGACAAGTGTGGTCACGCCGGCTGCCTTGAGTTTTTCGATATGGTGCACGATGAGCGGCTTGCCCCCCGCCGCCAGCAGCGGCTTGGGCAGCAGATCGGTGAGCGGACGCATCCGCTCGCCGCGCCCGGCGGCCAGGATCATCGCCTTCATGATGTCACCCCGGTGCGCGCCAATCCGGGCAGCACCACCTGCTCCAGCCACTGGCCGAAGCGGGCCAGCGCCGGGTAGGTAGCGCCATGGCTGCGACAGACATCAACGACGTAGCCCAGGGTACGGGGAATGTCCTTGAGGTAGCCAGCCTTGCCATCGCGGTGATAGAGGCGGGTGAAGATCCCCGCCGCCTTGAGGTGGCGCTGCATGCCGGTGAGATCGGCTGCGCGACGAAACGCGGCATAGTCCAGATTGCCGAGCAGACCGGCCCCTTGCAGGGTGTCGAAGCCAAGTCGCATGCCCTGCTCGATCACCGCGTCCGGCCAGCGCACGTAGCAATCTTTGAGCAGGGAAACCAGGTCATAGCTCAGCGGCCCGATGACCATGTCCTGGAAGTCGATAAGGGCGAGGTCGCTCTCCGTCGGGTTCATCCCGCCGCACACCATCAGGTTGCGGCTGTGGAAGTCCCGGTGCATTACTCCTTGTGGCTGGGCCAGGTTGCTCGCCGTGAGGCAGGCGAAGGTCTCCGCCAGCAACTGCTGCTCTTCATCGCTCAGGGTCAGTTGCAGGTGATGTCCCAGCAACCACTCGGGGAAGATAGCATTTTCACGGGCCATGAAGGCCTCATCGAAGGGCTCGAGCTCGAGCGCCACGGCGCCGAGCCTTGGCAGCAGGGCGATGGCCTTGCCATACCAGGCCAGTACGCTCGCTTCGTTCAGGCAGCCGATAAGCTGGGTATCCCCCAGATCCGTCACCGCCAGCAATCCCTGCTCGTAGTCGACCCCCTTTACCTCGGGGGCCAGCAGCCCCGCATCGTGCAGGGCGGCCGCATTGCGAACGAATTCATGATTTTTTTCGGTTTTCGGATTAGCATCCACCCACACCAGACCGCCGCCCCGGAAGTAGCGGCGGAAACTGGCGTCACCGGAAATAAGCGTCAACGAGAGGTTGGCGTCACCGGAAATCCGGCGAGCCCATTGCAAAAGCAGGGAAGCGCGATCGTGCATGAGTCGGGAACCAAATTGGAAAGCAGCACTTGGCTGTTAGCCCTGGCCGCAATAATGCTTTATCATTGCCGGCTAACATAAAGCAATGACATGCAATGTCAACTCGATGGATCCTGACATAAAATGCATGCCCTGAATCCACCGTTTTTACTACGGATTGCGCGAGCCTTTCACATGACAAAATGGACACTGGGATACTCCTGTCCCATCGCCCTGACCATCAGCCTTGTTCCTGCCCTGAACCCGCTCATGGCCCAGGCAGCGCCACTCAATGCGCCACCCGCTACCGGGATCCTCGACAGCCTCTGCTATGACTATGTTCCCAAGATAGAGAAGCCCAGTGCGGACCAGGACGCCAATGCCCAGCCCGTCGAGGTGGATGCCGATCGCCTGGAGGCCAAGCAGGGCGGTACCGCCGTCTACGAGGGTGACGTCAAGGTGCGCCAGGGCGTGCGCAAGTTCGACTCCGACTATGCCCAGCTCGACCAGAAGAGCCGGGATGTCATCGCCATCGGCAACATCTATTACAACGATGGCCAGATCACGGTCACCAGCGACAAAACCCTGAAATCCAACCTGGACACCAAGAACTCCGAGCTGGAAGAGGGCAAGTATCAGGTCCATGGCTCACCGGTGCGCGGCTTCGCCGAAAAGGTGACCATGACCAACAACAACCAGAACATCACTCTGGAAGGGGCCCAGTACACCACCTGCCCACCGGGCCAGGAGGCCTGGACCCTGAAGGCCGGCAGCATCGACATCGATCAGTCCGAGGTATTTGGGGAGGCCTGGAACGCCAGCCTCTGGCTCTATGACTATCCGGTCTTCTACTTCCCCTATATCAACTTCCCCATCAAGGATGAGCGCAAGACCGGTCTGCTCTACCCGGGCTATACCCAAAGCTCCAAGAACGGTATGGACATCACCCAGCCGTTCTACTGGAACATCGCCCCCAACTACGATGCCACCATCACCTCCCGCTTCATGGACAGACGGGGCCTGATGGAACAGGTCGAGTTCCGCTACATGCCGGACCCGGCCCACGTGGGGAGCCTCTACTTCGAGAACCTGGCGGACGACAAGCAGTACGACGAGACGGCCAGCCTCAATCAGCATCTCTCTGATGGTCACCGTTACCTGCTCAGTGCCCGCCACACCTCCATGTTCATGGACAACGCCATGCGGGTGTCGGTGGACTACACCAAGGTACGGGACCAGGACTACAACTACTTCAACGACTTCACCCCCAAGGTGGGGACCCAGGTCGACAACCAGTTGCAGCAATCCCTGAAGGCGGGTTACTACCAGCAGAACTGGAACCTCGATGCCGAGGTACGGACCTACCAGATCCTGCTGGCCAGCGCCCAGCAGCCCCACGAGCTGATGCCGCGCATCAACCACAACTACTACCAGCAGGGCAGCTGGTACGATCTGGCCTGGAATACCGAGCTGACCAACTTCGGCTACAACAACGATCAGGCCATCGAGCAGAACAAGGGTGAAGCCTACACCGGCCCCCGGGTCTACACGGCCCCCACCCTGACCATCCCCCTCGTTGACGAGGCGGGTTACTTCCTCGACAGCCAGTACAAGCTGATGTACACCCGTTACGACCAGACGGTGCCTGACCAGATGAGCAGCACCTTCACCAATCGTTTCACCCCGAGAGAGGGCGGCGACGTCACCCTGGAAGAGGGGACCATCACACGGGTACTGCCCTCGTTCCGTCTCAAGGGCGGCATGACCTTCGAGCGGGATCAGCAGTGGTTTGGCGAGGGCGCCAACCAGACCTTGGAGCCTGAGTTCCAGTACCTCTATGTGCCCTACAAGGATCAGGACAACATCGGCGTCTATGACTCCACCACCATGCGCCAGGACTACTACAGCCTGTTCAGCGATCGCCGCTTCGCCGGTCTGGACCGCATCAGCGACTCCAACCGGCTCTCCTTGGGGGTCACCACCCGCATTTATGATCCGGCCGGGGATGAACGAATCCGGTTGGCCGTTGCCCAAGCCTTCGACTTCGTGGCGCCCAGGGTCAAGCTTTACAGCAGCGATGAGCTGAGCACCAATACCCGCTCCCCGCTGTCGTTCGAGGGTGACGCCAAGATCAACGAGCAGTGGTATGCCCATGCGGGGGCACAATATGATATGGAACAGCGCCAGATAAGCTCTGCCAACAGCGCCCTGGAGTACCGTCACGAGAAGTTGATCAGCCAGTTGAACCACCGCTTCGTGCGGGATGCCAACTACGACCTCGACCACAAGGGGCAGGTGACGGATCTCAACCAGATCGGCCTGCTGCTGACCACCCCGCTGGACGATCGCTGGCACCTTTATGGCGGCTACTATCAGGAGCTCAATCAGAACGTCAAAGTGGACCGCAAGGTGGGTCTGAAATACGACTCCTGCTGCTGGAGCATCAACTTCAACCTGGAATGGGTCAACACGCCAGACAACGTGAACCTGACCCCGACGTCCGAGCGCAGCCTCGGCATTCAATTTGAAATGAAAGGATTGGGTAGCGTGGGTACCGGCTCCAAGGGCACTTCCCTGGACACCGAAGCACTGCCTTACATTCGTCCGTTTAACCTGCGAGACCAGTAATCGGTCTGGCAAACGCCTTGAGAGATGGATATGAAGAAGACGTTGATTTCCCTGCTGACCGCAGGCCTGTTCGGAGTCATGAGCCAGGGTGCCCTCGCCGCCCCCGAGCTGATGGACAAGGTGCTGGCCGTGGTCAACAAGGATGTGGTGCTGGCCAGTCAGCAGGAGGCCCTGGTGCAAAAGGTCAAGGCCTCTGCCCAGGAGAGCGGCCAGTCCCTGCCCGATGACGTCACCCTGCGCAAGCAGGCGCTGGATCGCCTGATCCAGGAGAGCCTGCAACTGCAACTGGCGGAGCGCCAGGGGCTCAAGATCAGTGACACCCAGCTGGAACAGGCCATTCAGAGCATCGCCGCCGACAACAAGATGAACCTGGAGCAACTGCGCGCCCAGCTGGAGCGGGAAGGCCTGACCTACGCCCAGTACCGTGAGGAGGTGCGCCGCGAAATCCTGATGAACGAGGTGCGCCGCAGCCAGGTCCGCCGTCGCATCAACATCTCCGATCAGGAGGTCAAGCAGGTGGTCGAGGCCCTGAGCAAACAGGGCCAGCAGCAGACGTCATATCATATCGGCCATATCCAGGTCGCGCTGCCGGACAACCCGAATGCCGAGCAGCTCAACGCTGCCAAGGCCAAGATCGAGCGCATTCTGGCGTCCCTGAAAGAGGGTGCCGACTTCCGCAAGCTGGCCATTGCCGAGAGTAACGGTCCCAAGGCGCTGGAAGGGGGTGACTGGGGCTGGTTGAGCCCGCAGGAGATGCCCACCCTGATGGCGGAAGCCGTGCAAGGGGCCGGCAAGGGTGACATCGTCGGCCCGCTGCGCTCCGGCGCCGGTCTGCACATCATCAAGATCTTCGACACCAAGGGCCAGCAACAGGTCATGCAGACCGAGGTCAAGGCGCGCCACATCCTGATCAAGCCCTCCATCATCCTGAGCGAGGAGAAGGCCAAGGGCAGCCTGGACGGCATCCTGCACGACATCAAGAGCGGCAAGGCCAGCTTTGCCAGCATGGCAGAGAAATACTCCGAGGATCCGGGCTCTGCGGTGCAGGGTGGCGAGCTCGGCTGGTCTGATCCCAACGTCTATGTACCGGAGTTCCGCGACATGCTGGGTCGCCTGCAACCGGGCCAGATCAGCGAACCCTTCCGCACCAGCCACGGCTGGCACATCGTGCAGCTCGAGGATCGCCGCAGCCAGGACGCCACCGGCAAGGCCCAGGAGCAACGCGCCTACCAGCTCATCTTCAACCGCCGCTTCGCCGAAGAGTCCCAGGCCTGGCTGGATGAGCTGCGCGACGAAGCCTACATCCAGATCGAACCCAATTGATGGGCGACACTCAGATGAACAAGGTGCATCCAGGGCACGCCGAGGCACAACTGAGCTGCCACCGGCTTGCCATCACCCCGGGTGAACCGGCCGGGATCGGTCCGGATCTGGTGCTGCAGATTGCCCAGCGGGCCTGGCCCCATCAGCTGGTGGTGATCGCCGATCCCGCCCTGTTGCGCGAACGGGCCGCCCTGCTGGGGCTGCCCGTCGAGCTTGAACCCTATGACGAAAGCGCCCCCACCCGTCCGCAGCGAGCGGGGACTCTGACCGTCTGCCCCGTGCCGCTCGGCGCCCCCGTGGTGCCAGGCAAGCTGGATGAGGGTAACGGCGCCTATGTGCTGGCCACCTTGCAGCGCGCCTGCGACGGCAACCTGAGCGGCGAATTCGCCGCCGTGGTGACCGGGCCGGTGCACAAGGGGATCATCAACCAGGCAGGCGTCTCGTTCAGCGGTCACACCGAGTTCTTCGCCCAGCAGTCCGACACCGCCGATGTGGTGATGCTGCTGGCCACCGAAGGGCTGAGAGTGGCCCTCGCGACCACCCATATTCCCCTTGCCTATGTGGCCAAGGCCATCACCGAAGATCGCCTTGGCAAGGTAATCCGCATCCTGAATGCGGATCTCAAGCGCAAGTTCGGCATCGAACACCCCCGGATCTATGTCTGCGGCCTCAATCCCCATGCCGGGGAAGGGGGTCATCTGGGCCGTGAAGAGATCGATGTCATCGAACCCGCCCTGGCCGCCCTGCGCCAGGAAGGGATCGATCTGGTCGGCCCGCTGCCGGCCGATACCCTGTTCCAGGACAAATACCTCAAGGATGCGGATGCGGTACTCGCCATGTACCACGATCAGGGGCTGCCCGTGCTCAAGTACAAGGGCTTTGGCAACTCGGTCAACATCACCCTCGGACTTCCCTTCATCCGTACCTCGGTGGACCACGGCACCGCGCTGGATCTGGCAGGCAAGAACCTGGCAGACCCCGGCAGCCTCACCACCGCGATCAACCACGCCATCCAGATGGTAGAGAAAAAAAGATATGAGCAGTAAGGTGCACATGGGCCACACGGCCCGTAAGCGTTTCGGTCAGAACTTCTTGCACGACCGGTATGTGATCGACCAGATAGTGGCCGCCATCAACCCGCAACCGGGTCAGAATCTGGTGGAGATTGGCCCGGGTCTGGCCGCGCTCACCGAGCCGGTCGCCGCCCAGATGGACAAGATGACCGTGGTCGAGCTGGACCGGGATCTTGCCGCACGTCTGCGCGAACACCCCACCCTGAAAGAGAAGCTGACCGTCATCGAAGCCGATGCCATGCGCTTTGACTTCAGCACCCTGATGGGGGAAGGCAAGGGGCCGCTGCGCATCTTCGGCAACCTGCCCTACAACATCTCCACCCCGCTCATCTTCCACCTGTGCGAATTTGCCGACCGGGTGGAGGACATGCACTTCATGCTGCAAAAGGAAGTGGTACTGCGTCTGGCCGCCGGCCCGGGCAGCAAGGCCTATGGCCGTCTGAGCGTGATGACCCAGTACTACTGTCAGGTAGTGCCGGTGCTGGAAGTGGGCCCGGGCGCCTTCAAGCCGGCGCCGAAGGTGGATTCCGCCGTGGTGCGTCTGATCCCGCACAAGAACCCGACTATCGTCGCGAAAGACATTCGTTGCCTGAACCGGGTCTGCACCGAAGGCTTCGGCCAGCGTCGCAAGACCATTCGCAACAGCTTCTCCAACTTCATCACCGACGCCCAGCTGACCGAGCTTGGCATCGATGGCAACCTGCGCCCGGAGAATCTCTCCCTCGAGCAGTTCGTCACGATCGCCAACTGGCTGGCCGACCAGCAACAGGCCTGATCCCATGACCCAAGCCCGGATAGTGGTCCGCCCCCACCCAAGCTATGTGGCGGGAACCGCAGATCCCTACCATTTTCTCTATCGCATCGAGATTGAGAACCTGGGTCCGGGCACGGTGCAACTGCTGCATCGACGCTGGCTCATTACGGATGCCAATGGCAAGATGCTGGAAGTGGAAGGTCCCGGCGTGGTCGGTGAACAACCCCTGATCGCCCCCGGCGAGACCTTTTCCTACCAGAGTGGCGTTCCCCTCGCCACACCGCTTGGCGTGATGGAAGGCAGCTACATCCTGCAGGATGAATCGGGGCAACAATTCGAAGCCCCCATCGCCCCCTTCACGCTGGCCGTCCCCAACATAATCAACTGAGGTTTCATGGCGAACTGTTTCGTCGGTGATATCCAGGGCTGCTACGACGATTTGCGCCGTCTGCTGGATCTTGCCGAGTTCGACTTCGATAACGACACGCTCTGGCTGTGCGGCGATCTCGTCGCCCGGGGGCCGGACTCCCTCAACACCCTGCGTTTCGTCAAATCACTGGGGCAGCAGGCCGTCACCGTGCTCGGCAACCACGACCTGCACCTGCTGGCGGTGGCCCACGGAGTCGCCCCGCTCAAGAAGAAAGACAAGCTGCAGGCGCTGATGGAGGCGCCGGATCGGGACGAGCTGCTGGAGTGGCTGCGTCACCGTCCCCTGCTGGCAGAACACCCCGACCTGCCCATCATGATGGTGCATGCGGGCCTCTCCCCCGCCTGGGACGCCCACACCGCCCGCAGTTGTGCCCGGGAGGTGGAGAGCCTGCTGCGCGGGGATCAGTACAGCTGGCTGCTGCACAACATGTATGGCGATCAGCCCGACAGCTGGAACGACAACCTGCTGGGCATAGAACGTTACCGCTACATCATCAACAGCTTCACCCGGATGCGCTTTTGCTACTTCGACGGGCGCCTCGACTTCAAATGCAAGAAGGGCCCCACCGAATCGACCCCGGGCCTGCGCCCCTGGTTCGAGCAGCGCGAGCACCATGTGGATGACCCCATCCTGGTCTTCGGCCACTGGGCGGCCCTGATGGGCAACACCGGCAAATCCGATATCAAGGGACTCGACACCGGGTGCGTCTGGGGCAACAGCCTCACCCTGTGGCGCTACGAGGACGACGCCCTGATCGCCACCCCCTGCCCGGCCTATGCCAAGTAGAGCGGCTCTTTGCGGAACAAGGGAATGATCCGCCGTTGAGAGGAGAGCAATGCCCTCTCCTGCGAAATGGAGCTGAAAACAGAACGGGCCCGGCAATGCCGGGCCCGTTTTTTCATGATGAGCGGATCAGAGCCTGCGCCCCAGCCGTTTCTCGACCTGGCGCCGCTCCCATTCCGGGCCAAACAGCTTGAAGGGCTGGAACAGGTTGATGGCGTGAGAAGCCAGCCCCAACCCCCAGCCCATCATGGGCCACCAGGCCCAGATATAGTCCGGGTTGCTCAGGTAGTTGATCACAAACAGCCCCCCTATCACCAGCACATAGCTCATGAGGTGGCCATAGAAGCCCCTGAGCCCCTCCACGAACTTCATCGCCTCCCGCTCATCTCGCGCCACCTGCACGCGTCCCCGATCTTCGCCCTCATTCCCTTTCATCTCGCTCTCCTGCAGTTGGGTCACATCGAGCTCGAAGACGGCGGCCAGGGCCTTGAGGGATTCCAGTCCGGGTTGTTGTCCCTGCTCTATTCGCTGAATGGTGCGAACGCTCAGGCCTGTGAGGGTCGCCAGCTGTTCCTGGGACCATCCCCGTTGCAATCTCAACTTCCTGACGATCATCTTGCGCTCCTTGTGGTGATTGACAGGGCCAGCATAGGGAAAGGGGATGAGAGGCGACACGACAGATGGCCGACACTCACCTGACTTCCTTTAAAAATCATAAGCTTACTACCACGCAATCGTGGCTCTTGCGCCCCGAGCAACCAGGCTTGGCGTGCCGCTGGCGGCCAGGCGTCGCGGGGGCTTACAACCCCTGCATCAGCTCGGCACCAATCTCGAAGGAGCGCAGGCGCGCCTGATGATCGACGATGGGGCCGTTGAACATCAGCTCGTCCGCTCCGGTCTCTGCCAGCAGAGCCTTGAGGCCGTGGCGTACCCGATCCGGCTCCCCCACCAGGGAGCGAGCCAGGGTCTGCTCCATCGCCATCAATTCGCGGGGAGACCACTCATCCCCCAGCGTCTGCACCGGCAGTGGCAGCTTGCCGGCATCCCCCCGGTAGAGACGCAGGAACTGCTGCTGCAGGGTGGTGAACAGGAAGCGGGCCTCACGATCGGTGTCGGCGGCGATCAGATTGACGCACACCACCGCATGGGGTTTGGGCCAGCGGGCAGAGGGACGGTATTGGGTACGGTAGATCTCCAGCGCCTGCAGCAACATGGCGGGAGCGAAGTGGGAAGCAAAGCCGAACGGCAACCCCATGGCCGCTGCCAGTTGGGCACTGTAGAGGCTGGATCCCAGCAGCCAGATGGGCACATGGAGTCCCTGACCCGGCACCGCCTGCACGGCACCGACCTCGTCGCCAAAATAACTCATCAGTTCGCGCACATCCGCCGGGAAGTCATCCACCTCGCCGCTGCGCTGGCGGCGCAGCGCCTGCATGGTGCGCTGATCGCTGCCAGGGGCGCGGCCCAGACCGAGATCGATGCGATCCGGATAGAGGGAACTCAGCGTGCCGAACTGCTCCGCAATGACCAGGGGGGAGTGGTTCGGCAACATGATGCCGCCAGCCCCGAGCCGCAACGTCGTGGTGCCCCCGGCCAAGTGGCCAATCAGCACCGCTGTGGCGGCGCTGGCAATGCCCGGCATGTTGTGGTGCTCCGCCAGCCAGTAGCGGTGGTAGCCCCAGCGCTCCGCATGGCGAGCCAGATCCAGCGAGTGGCGAAACGACTCGGCCGGTAGACCACCTTCGGGAACGGGCACCAGATCCAGCACGGAATAGGGGACGACAGACATGGGACACTCCATTGGTTCACAGGGCGTTTATCAGGGGAGCAATGTAGCACGAGATATCGGAACGAATCATCTCACCACAGGGCAAGGGGGCAGCACGAAGGCCGACTGTTGATTTCGGGCCGAAAAGCGCAAGATCGAGTCCTAGGCTTTTTGTCATCCAGCAAGCACACTGTTAGGTGGCCAATACGGCGATCGCCAGGGGACAAGGATCCGTCCATGACAAACGCAAGTCTCAGTCGCAGACCCTTTTACGTACACATTGCCACCCTTTTCATCCTGCTCTTCTCCTTGCTGGGGGGCGCCCTCATCGTGCTGCAGTTCCAGCAGGGCATGCAGCAGGGGCTGGAGCACGAACGTCAGAGCTTCCAGCAATACCGGGAGCAGCTTGCCCTCGCCATCAAGCTGAACCAGCGACCGGCCCGCATGACCCTGAATCTGCTGCGCAGCGGCCAGCTGTCCGCCATGACAGACCTCGAGACGCGGCTCGCCTTCCTGCCCCAGCTGGCGGAAGTACTGGCCAACAGCACCAGTTACGGCGCCATCTATGCCGGTTACGAGGACGGCGATTTCTTTCTTGTACGCAAGCTGACCGAACGGGCGAGAGGGGCGCTGGAGGCGCCTCCGCCCGAGAGCCGCCTGCTGGTCCAGAGCCTGCATCAGGGACAGGGAGAGTTCCTCTATTTCGACCAGCGGCTGCGGCTGCTGGAGCGGCGCCCCATGCCGGACTACCGTTTCGATCCGCGAGATCGGGGCTGGTACAAGGAGGCGCGCTGGAGCACGGGCATCATAGTGACCCACCCCTACCTCTTCTTCACTACCCGGGAGCCAGGTATGACACTGGCGGTGGAGAGCGACAATCGCCGGGCGGTGATCGGGCTCGATGCGGGCGTGGAGGGGCTCTCTTCCCTCATCGGCGAGTTGCCCCTGCCCGGTCACAGCCAGCTGGTGCTGTTTGACGAGGTCGGGACCCTGCTGGCCACGGATCCCGAGCGCCTCCCAAGCTTCGAGCAACTGAGCCGCCTGCCCATGCTGTCGGCCCTCAATCACCCCATTCTCACCAGGCTGCAACAGGAGATGGCTGCGCGGCCTGCCCTGCTGCATCACCCCGCCGAGCTGACCCTGGCAACGGTTCAGGGTCAGGAGTGGCTGGTCAATCTCTCCTCCCTCGGGGAAGAGTCCCCGTTTTATCTCGCCCTCCTGGTGCCCACCGAGGTGCTCACCGCCCCGGCGCGCCAGGATGCGCTGCACAATCTCGCCTGGGCCCTTGCCGGTCTGCTGCTCCTGCTGCCCGTCATCTGGCTGGCTGCCCGGCGCACTGCCGCCCCCTTGCTGGTATTGACCGGGGAGGCTGAGCGGATCCAGCACTTCGACTTTGGCGAAAGCCCGGGGCCGGATTCGGCAATCCGCGAAATTGACGACCTCGCCCGCGCCATGTCCAGCATGCGCCTGACCCTCGGCAATTTCATGAACATGGGCAGGGCACTGGCGGCAGAGCATCGCTTCGATTCATTGCTCAGCCGTATCCTGCACGAGACGGTGGCGGCTGCCCAGGCCGAGGGCGGCTGCCTCTTCCTGGCCCAGGAGAGCGAGATGCAGGCCGTTCACGCCATCTGGCAGGGGCAGCCGCTGGCGTGCGAACAGGTACAGTGGCAGGCGGCGCTGCTCGGCGGTCTCTACCACACGGAGCGCCTCTGCCTGCCCCTCGACGAGGCACAGTGGGCCCGCTACCTCACCGACTGGGGCCCCTTCCCTGGTGCCTGCCAACTGCTGGTCGAGCCCCTTCACAACCACCGTCAGGAGCTGATCGGCTGCCTGCTGCTGATCCTGCCAGACTGCTCGGCCCGCGAACTGGCCTCGCGCATCAGCCTCATCGAGGCGCTGGCGGGCACTTCCTCCTCCGCCATCGAAAACCAGCGCCTGCTGGAGGAGCAGAAGCAACTGCTGGAAGCCTTCATCGAGCTCATCGCCGGTGCCATCGATGCCAAGAGCCCCTACACCGGCGGCCACTGCCAGCGGGTGCCGGAACTGGCCAGGATGCTGACCCAGGCTGCCTGCTCACAGCAGACGGGGCCCTTTGCCGATTTCCGGCTCAACGAAGAGGAGTGGGAGGCCATCCATATTGCGAGCTGGCTGCACGACTGCGGCAAGGTCACCACCCCGGAGTTCGTGGTGGACAAGGCGACCAAGCTCGAGACCATCTACGGCAGGATCCACGAGATCCGCACCCGCTTCGAGGTGCTCAAGCGGGATGCCCACATCGAGGCACTCTGCGCCCTGCTGCCCCCATCCGGGCAGCAGGCCGCCCTCGAGGCCCTGCTCCCCCTCTGGCACACCCTGGATCAGGAGTTTGCCTTCGTGGCCGAGTGCAATCTGGGGGGCGAGTGGATGGCGCCGGAGAAGCTAGCCAGGCTGGATGCCATTGCCAGCCGCACCTGGTTGCGCACTCTGGACGATCGGCTCGGTATCAGTCAGGAGGAACGCAAGCGCCACCAGGAGGCCCCCTCTCCCCTCCCCTGCCGAGAGTCGCTGCTCGCCGACAAGGCGGTCCATCTCATCCCTCGCCCCGAGCACGACAATCTCGCCCGACACAACCCATGGGGCTTCAAGGTGCGGGTGCCCACCCACCTCTACAACCGGGGGGAACGCTACAACCTCGCCATCGGCCGTGGCACCCTCACCGAAGAGGAGCGCTACAAGATCAACGATCACATCATCCAGACCATACGCATGCTGGAGAAGCTCCCCTTCCCCCGCCATTTGCGCAAGGTGCCGGAGATTGCGGGGGGCCATCACGAGCGGATGGACGGCACGGGCTATCCGCGCCAGTTGCAAGGGGGGCAGATGAGCATTCCCGCCCGCATCATGGCCATTGCAGACATCTTCGAGGCGCTGACGGCGAGCGATCGCCCCTACAAGTCTGGCAAAACGGTCTCCCAGTCCCTGGCCATCATGGTGAAGATGGTGCAGGAACAGCACATAGACCCGGCCCTGTTTGCCCTCTTCATCGAGAGCGGCATCTGGCGGGACTACGCCAGACGCTTCCTCGCCCCCGAGCAGCTGGACGAGGTCGAATGCCAGGCCCTGCTGGCAGGATCACACTGACCTTCCGCCGACACTCGCCCATAAAAAAACGGTCAACCCGGGTTGACCGTTTTTCGTTCCACTTCGTCCCTTAGAACAGCAGGTGCGCCACACCGGCAATCACCGGCAGGGTGACCAGGGTGCGCAGCAGGAAGATGACGAACAGCTCCCACAACTTGACCGGGATCTTGCTGCCCAGCAACAGAGCGCCCACTTCCGACATGTAGATGAGCTGGGTGACCGACATGGCGGCGATCACGAAGCGGGTGATGTCGCTCTCGATGGTGGAGGCCAGCACCGCCGGGATGAACATGTCAGCGAAGCCCACCATGATGGTCTTGGAAGCGGCTTCCGCCTCCGGTAGTTGCAGCAGCTCGAGCAAAGGCACGAAGGGCGCCCCCAGCCAGTTGAACACCGGGGTGTGCTCCGCCAGCATCAGGGCACAGGTCCCGACGGCCATCACCACCGGCAGCACGCCAAATACCATGTCCAGGGCGTTTTTCACCCCTTCACGAGCCACGGCGCCGAGATCCGTCATGCTGTCGGCCTTGGTCAGGGCACGATGGTAGCCGTAGCTCAGCACGCTGTGCTGATGGGGGATGGCCTCCTGCTTGCGGCACAGGGGAGTACCGTCGCTGTAGACATCCTTCTTCCAGGAGAGCGGCGGCAGGCGCGGTACCACGATGGCGGCCACCACACCGGCCAGGCAGACGGTCAGGTAGAAGGGGACGAACATATGCTCCAGCTTCACCTGGGAGATCACCACCAGACAGAAGGTGATGGAGACGGCGGAGAAGGTGGTACCGATGACGGCTGCTTCCCGCTGGGTGTAGAACTTGCCTTCATACTGCTTGCTGGTCAGCAGGATCCCGACGCTGCCATCACCGAGCCAGGAGGCGAAGCAATCCACCGCAGAACGACCCGGCAGACGGAACACCGGACGCATGATCCGGGTCATCATGGTACCGACAAACTCCAGCAGACCAAAATCCAGCAGCAAGGGCAGCAGCAGGCCCGCAAAGATGAAGACGGAGAACAGTACCGGCAGCAGATCATGCAGCACCAGGCCACCGGTCGCCCCTGAGCGCAGCACCTCGGGACCGGCTTCAAAGAAGGTCAACAGCACGAAGACCCCGCCCAGCACCCGCACGCACGCCCAGAAGGGGGAGACGTTGAACAGGCTGTTGAGGAAGGGGCGTTTTACCAGGATCGCCGGTTTGAACAGCCAGGCGATCAGGGTCATCAGCATGGTGGTGGTGATGATGGCGCTGACCATGGCCACCAGATGATCGGCAAACACCGTTTGAACCAGCTTCGCCAACACGGCGACGGGAATGGTGACATTGCCGTCATAGATGACCGGGGTCATGAACAGCAGGATCCCGATCAGTGACGGGATCAAAAACATCAGCACGTTGCGGCGAGTACGGATTGCCGGTGCTTCCAGGGTCTTTTCCAACATATAAACAGCCTTAAATGTGACTTTTCCTTCAGCCGGGCCGCCTGCATACTCATGCCCTCGCCCGGAAAACGGGCGCAAGAATAACCCAAAAAACTGCACAAACAAGCCGTTAATTGATCATTTCAAGCATAAATATTTTATCAGGCGAACCATCCATAAGAACAAACCAAAACAGTCATGCATATCGATTCAATTTGAATGGTTAGCATAATGTTTCATACAGGTTACATTCAGGTGCGCAGTATAATCCGCAGCCACTGTCAGGCAATAAGAGACATGAAAAATATATCTATAGGGTGACCCCGTCGATCCTCCCATAAAAAAACCGGAGCCTGTCTGGCTCCGGTCTTGTCACGAACATGATGCTCAATCGCGAACGTAAATGACTTCGACGCCGTCGTCGTCCTCATCGTCCCAGTCGTCATCGTCCAAGCCATCATCGAAGGCCTTGGACGCCGCCAGGGCATCGGCTTCCGCCTTGGCCAGCTGGTTCTTGTGATAGTCATCCCACTTGAACTCCACCTTCTCGATGGCGTCTCTGGCATCTTCCGCCAACTGACGAGGCATGGTATCCAGCAGATCCAGGATGTCGTAGCACACCTTCTTGGTGCCTTCCTTGCTGATGGCGGTAATGGCGTAGACCGGACCTTCGTGGTTGAGGGCTGCCTTGACTCTGTCCATCACTTCCTGAGCCTCTTCTTCCAGGATCAGGTCCATCTTGTTGAACACCAGCCAGCGCGGCTTGCCCGCCAGCTCGGGACTGTATTTTTCCAGCTCCCGGACGATGGTCACGGCGTTCTCGGCAGGATCGGAACCATCCACCGGGCAGATGTCCACCAGGTGGATCAGGACGCGGCAACGCTCCAGGTGCTTGAGGAAGCGGATACCCAGGCCTGCTCCCTCGGCAGCCCCTTCGATGAGGCCGGGAATGTCGGCAATGACGAAGGAGCGGGAGTTTTCACCGCGTACCACACCCAGGTTCGGTACCAGGGTGGTGAAGGGGTAGTCTGCCACTTTCGGACGGGCCGCAGAAACGGCGCGAATGAAGGTGGACTTGCCTGCGTTGGGCAGACCCAGCATGCCGACATCCGCCAGCAGCAGCAGCTCCAGCCTCAGGGTACGCACTTCACCCGGGGTGCCGTTGCTCTTCTGGCGCGGCGCCCGGTTGACCGAGCTCTTGAAGCGGGTGTTGCCAAGGCCGTGGAAGCCGCCCTTGGCAACCAGCAGCTTCTGATCGTGACTGGTCAAATCCCCCAGCAGTTCGCCGGTGTCTTCATCGGTGGCGCGGGTGCCGACCGGTACTCGCAGGATCTTGTCCTTGCCGCGACGACCGGTACAGTTGGCACTCTGGCCGTTCTCGCCACGCTCGGCGGCGTGGAAGCGCTCGAAACGGTAGTCGATCAGGGTGTTCAGGTTTTCATCGGCCACCAGATACACGTCGCCACCATCACCGCCGTCACCGCCGTCCGGGCCGCCGTTCGGGATGTACTTCTCGCGGCGGAAGCTCACACAACCGTTACCACCGTCACCGGCATCGACTCGAATCTGGACTTCATCAACAAACTTCATAGGTAACCGTCACCTTAATTCGAAAAACCGATACGCAATTATAGTGATACGGGCCCCTTCGGGCGAGGCGCATCTGGCCGATGAGGGCTGTCAGCGCCGGCTCATCCGCGTGCCGTTTTTTCGTCAAACTCATCAGAAAAACAAAAGCCCCGCCAGGTTGGCGGGGCTTCGGATCCTTGCGGTCCGTAATTACTCAGCAACGATGCTGACGTACTTACGATTCTGCGGACCTTTAACTTCGAACTGCACTTTACCGTTCGCGGTAGCGAACAGAGTGTGGTCCTTGCCCAGACCAACGTTCTCACCAGCGTGGAACTTGGTGCCGCGCTGACGAACGATGATGCTGCCAGCCAGAACTGTTTCGCCACCGAAACGCTTCACGCCCAGGCGTTTAGCTTCAGAATCGCGACCGTTGCGGGATGAACCGCCAGCTTTTTTGTGTGCCATCTATCGGACTCCTCTAATTAAGCGCTGATGCCAGTGATTTTGACTTCAGTGAACCACTGACGGTGGCCCGCTTGCTTACGGTGGTGCTTACGACGACGGAACTTGACGATAGTCACTTTCTCGCCACGGCCGTGAGCCACAACTTCAGCCACAACCTTGCCACCTTCAACGAAAGGAGCACCTACTTTGAAAGTGTCGCCTGCAGCAACCATCAGCACTTCGTTGAAGTCGATGGTAGCGCCAGTCTCAACGTTCAGCTTTTCCAGACGAACGATTTGACCTTCGGCCACACGGTGTTGTTTTCCGCCGCTTTGGAATACCGCGTACATTTGATTAACTCCGTAAAGGCGTGTCTTTTGCTCAAGGCCAGACACGCACAAAAACCTATAACAATGGGCGGGCATTCTACGCAGAACGATTTGCCGAGGCAAGGCCAATTTAGCAAAAAGTTTATTTTGTGCGCATATCTGCCCCCGTGAATAAACGCCTAACTGTAACCCATTGTGAAATCGTGTAGAATCCCCGCCATTGCTAAAAACGCAGTAAATGCTGCCGTCACGTTACGAGACTTATGGACCAACAGACTATCCGTGCGCTCTGTGCCGCCGACATGACGGCGGTCAATGAACTGATCCTGACGAGACTCCAGTCCGATGTCAGCCTGATCAACAAGCTGGGTTTCTATATTGTCAGTGCAGGCGGAAAACGGATGCGCCCCATGCTGACCGTGATGGCCGCACGCGCACTGGGCTATGAGGGTGAAGATCACCTGAAACTGGCCGCCATCATCGAGTTCATTCACACCTCCACCCTGCTGCACGACGACGTGGTCGACGAATCCGACCTGCGCCGCGGCCGGGAAACCGCCAACGCCCTGTTTGGCAACGCCGCCAGCGTTCTGGTGGGTGACTACCTCTATAGCCGCTCCTTCCAGATGATGAGCGAACTCTCCAACCTGAAGGTGATGGAGATCCTCTCCGATGCCACCAACACCATCGCCGAAGGCGAAGTGCTGCAGCTGATGAACTGCAACGATCCGGATACCACGGAAGAGAGCTACATGACGGTCATCTACTGCAAGACCGCCAAGCTGTTTGAAGCCGCGACCCGACTCGCCGCCGTGCTAACCCATCAGCCCGAGCCCGTCGAGCAGGCCATGACCGACTACGGCAAGTACCTGGGTACCGCGTTCCAGATCATCGACGACGTGATGGACTACTGCTCCCAGAGCGAGGAGATGGGCAAGAACGTGGGTGACGATCTGGCCGAAGGCAAGCCGACCCTGCCGCTGTTGCGCGCCATGGAAGTGGGTACCCCGGAAGAGCGTCAACTGGTGCGCGATGCCATCGAGCACCGCAACGGTATGGATCATCTGGAGCGTATTCTGGGCATCCTGGATCGCACCGGAGCTCTCGAATACTCCCGCCAGCGAGCTCGGGAAGAGGCTGACAAGGCCATCGCCGCCCTCGCCATCCTGCCTGACTCCCGGCACAAGCAAGCGCTGGAGACCCTGGCCCACATGGCGGTGCAGCGCAGCGCCTGATGCCAGCCGGCGGACAATAAAAAAGAGGCCCTCTGGCCTCTTTTTTATTGTCTGAATTCGCCGTGCCACTGTCGTATCAACACAGGTTCTAACAGGCCAACGCCCACAAGATGACGCCACCTGCCACCACCAGACAGCCGCCGATGCGGCGCAGCTGTTCCGGCGGCAACTCCCCGAGCAGGCGCAGCATCTGCTGCCATGCCCTGGGAGCGAGCAAGGGCCCCAATCCTTCGAAGAGCAGCAGCAACCCCAGCCCCATCAACATGGATGTCAGCATCACCTCTCCCTATCCCTGTTCCCCTGCCGGTCTGTGGCCGGCAAACAAAAGGGCCTGAATCATCAGGCCCTTGGGTCATATCAACACATGTTTACTGCTTGTTGCCGTGCGGCGACTTGAGGTAGCGGAAGAACTCGCTGTCCGGTTTCAGGACCATGAGGTCGTTGCCACCGGCGAAGCTCTTGCGATAGGCCTCCATGCTGCGCACGAAACTGAAGAACTCCGGGTCCTTCTTGTAGCTGTCGGCATAGATCCTGGCGGCTTCGGCATCCCCTTCACCACGCAGTTGACGGGCATTACTCTCGGCGTCGGCGATCATCACGGTCACCTTGCGGTCGATGTCGGCACGCAGGATCTCGGCCTGCTCGCGGCCCTGTGAACGGTGTTCACGGGCAACCGCGGTCCGCTCGGCACGCATCCGCTGATAGATGGAGCTGGAAACTTCCACCGGCAGGTTGATCTGCTTGATGCGCACATCCACCACCTTGATGCCGAGCTCGGAGGAGCGCGCCATCTTCATCAGGGCATCTTCCATCACGGTACTGCGCTCGCCGGAGACGATGTCCTTGATGGTGCGGTTACCGATCTCGGAACGCAGGCCGTTGTTGATCTTGCGCTTGAGCAGGTCTTCAGCCTGGATCTTGTTGCCACCACCGGTCGCCAGGTAGTACTTGGAGAAGTCCTCGATCTTCCACTTCACGTAGGAGTCGATGATGAGGTCCTTCTTCTCGGACGTAACGAAGCGATCCGCCTGGCCTTCCAGGGTCTGGATGCGGGCATCCATCTTGCGTACCTGGTCGATGAGCGGCACCTTGAAGTGCAGACCCGGCTCGTACAGGCGCGGTTCACCGGAGTCGACCCGTTTCACCTTGCCAAACTGCACCACGATCCCCTTCTGTCCTTCATCGACGATGAAGATGGAAGAGAAGCAGACCATGGCGGCCACAGCGATGACACCAATAGCTAGCTTTTTCATCTATCAGTTTCTCCCTGTGCTGAAACGATCACCGCCACGCAGCGGGGTCGGAGTGGAGTTGGCCCCTTCGTTGGACGGCTGGGCCGCCTCGACTGCCGGGGTGCCCGCAGGACGTGCCGGTTGCACGGCATTCGCCTTGCCAGAGAGCTTGTCGAGCGGCAGATAGATCATGCTGTTGTTGCCAGCCGGCATGTCGACCACCACCTTGTTGGCCTGCTGATAGAGCTCTTCCATGGTTTCCAGGTAGATACGATCACGGGTCAGCTCGGGCGCGGCCTGATACTGGGGCAGCAGCTCGTTGAAGCGAGCGACTTCACCCTTGGCCTTCAACACGATCTGGGACTTGTAGGCTTCGGCCTCCTGCTCCAGACGTTTGACCTGGCCACGAGCCTTGGGCTCCACTTCACGGGCATAGGCTTCCGCTTCACGGATAAAACGCTGCTCATCTTCCTGGGCGGAGATGGCGTCATCAAACGCATCCTTCACCTCTTCCGGCGGACGCGCCGGCAGGAAGTTGACGTCCACGATCTGCAGACCCATCTGATAGGGCTCGATGATGCTGTCGATCACCTGCCAGGTTTCCTGACGCACCTTCTCACGACCCGTGGTCAGCACATCGTCCATCCGGGTGTGACCCACCACGTAGCGCAGGGCGCTGTCGGTGGCCTGGCTCAGGCTCTCGTCGGCGTTGGTCACGCTGAACAGGTACTGCTCGGGATCGACCACGCGATACTGCACGTCCATCTCGACCCGTACCACGTTCTCATCCTGGGTCAGCATGAAACCGGACGCCGGCAGGGAACGGACAGACTCCACGTCCACCGGGATCACCCGGTCGATGAAGGTCGGTTTCCAGCGCAGGCCGGGATCCACGTTGTGGGAGTATTCGCCAAAGCGCAGCACCACGCCTCGCTCGGCTTCGCGAATGGTGTAGAAGCCGCTGACGACCCACACCACCACGGCCACCACCAAGGCGATGGAGAGGCCGAACTTGCCGACGTCACTACCACCGGATTTGCCACCACCGAGCAGACCGCCAAAACGACGGCTCACCTTGCGAAGCATCTCGTCCAGATCAGGGGGGCCCTGATTCTTGCCGTTGTTCCCCCAGGGGTCACGGTCTTTGCCATTGTTACCAGGCTCATTCCAAGCCATCAGCGTCTCCATTAATACATGCGGATGGATATCATCTCTATCGGGCCACAGAGGAGCGATGAAGTCAGCAAACCAGTTATGTTCATCGACCCATCAATGCCTGATAAAGCGTTGTAAACTCTCACCTTCTTGTTTCATGAGGCGGTTCCAGTCAGCCAGTTGCAGGCGAACTTCCAGCACAAAGTCCCCCTCCTCGCTGAAACCTTCCTGCTCGATACCTTTCAGCCGATAGAGCGCACTGCGCAGTCTGGCGGCGGAAGGGGGCAGTTGCAGGGTGTGATGCACCATGGAGCCGGCCAGCAGTTCGGTCAGTGCCTGGAACAGGTATTCACTGCCCTCGCCAGTCTGGGCCGACAACCAGACTCGCACCGGTCGTCCAGCCTCATCCCGTTCAAGACCAGCCGGACGATCCCCCAGCTTGTCGATCTTGTTGCAGATCATCAGTTGGGGACGGTCATCCGCCTCGATCTCGGCCAGCACACGCTGGACCGACTCGATATTCTCCTGCATCTGTTCATCGGCACAGTCCACCACGTGCAGCAGCAGGTCCGCTTCGCGAGTCTCCTGCAGGGTCGCCTTGAAGGCCGCGACCAGATCATGGGGCAAGTGCCGAATAAATCCAACTGTATCCGCCAGGATCACATCACCCACATCCTGGATCACCAATTTGCGCAGGGTGGGGTCCAGGGTTGCGAACAATTGGTCGGCAGCATACACGCTGGCATCTGTAAGTTGGTTGAACAAAGTGGATTTTCCGGCGTTGGTATACCCCACCAGAGAAACGGTCGGCACTTCGTTGCGGTTGCGGGCACGGCGCCCCTGCTCCCGCTGCTTGGCCACCTTGTCGAGGCGGCGCAAAATGGCCTTGATGCGCTCACGCAGCAGGCGTCGGTCGGTTTCAAGCTGGGTTTCACCCGGGCCGCGCAGACCGATCCCCCCCTTTTGTCGCTCAAGGTGGGTCCAGCCTCGCACCAGACGAGTGGAAAGATGGCGCAACTGGGCCAGTTCGACCTGCAACTTGCCTTCGTGAGTGCGGGCGCGCTGGGCGAAGATATCGAGGATAAGGCCTGTTCTGTCCACGACCCGGCACTGGAACAGACGCTCCAGGTTGCGCTCCTGGGCGGGGGTCAGGGCATGGTTGAAGATGACCACGTCGGCGTCCAGCATCTGGACCTGGGACGCGATCTCTTCCGCCTTGCCGCTGCCGACAAAAAATTTGGCGCTGGGTGCGCTGCGACTGGTGGTGATCACCCCCAGTGCATTGACCCCGGCCGAGCTCACCAGCATCTTGAGCTCGTCCAGATCCTCCCGCTCGCCCTCATCGCTGAAGTTGACATGTACCAGAACGGCCTGTTCACCAGCTTCGTAACGGTCAAACAAGCGCTTGCTCCTTGACAGGTATCATGATGGATCTGAGTTGGCGAGTGAACTCGCCGCAGGATATCACGCCTCGGCTTCACCCTGCTCTTCACCGGCGGCGCCCGGGGCGTGCTGGTGATGGTTGACGGCACGGGCCGGCACCACGGTGGAAATGGCGTGCTTGTAGACCATCTGGCTCACGGTGTTCTTCAGCAGAATGACAAACTGGTCAAACGATTCGATCTGACCCTGCAGTTTGATACCGTTCACCAAATAGATAGAAACAGGAATACGCTCACGGCGCAGCGCATTCAAAAACGGGTCTTGGAGAGATTGCCCCTTAGCCATCTTTCTTTTCCTTATAGTTTGTTGTTTTTAAACACCGGATATTCAATATAACAACCTGATTATACAGGAGTGTCAAGCCGGACCAGCTTGGGCGACGACCCTGGCCAGATTGCCAGACTCACCAGATTCCAACCAGGTCACATCAGGCCAACCGCGCAACCAGGTCATCTGACGCTTGGCCAACTGGCGGGTGGCAACAATACCGCGATAACGCATCTCATCATACTCGACTTCCCCCGCCAGGTAGTCCCACATTTGGCGGTATCCCACGCAGCGAATGGAGGGAAGATCCGGGGTAAGATCCCCCCGCTCGTAAAGCGCCCTGACCTCCTGCTCGAAGCCGCTGCCCAGCATCTTGTCAAACCGCTGTTCGATGCGCTGGTGCAGCACGGCCCGATCCCTCGGCGCGATGGCAAACTGCAGCGCCCGGTAGGGCAGCCCCTCTCCCTGTACCTGGGTCAGCTCGGTGAGGGTCTTGCCGCTGATGCGGTAAACCTCGAGCGCCCGGCACAGGCGCTGGGGATCGTTGGGGTGGATGCGGGCACCGGCCACCGGGTCGATGCGCACCAGTTCGTCGTGCAGCGCCTGCCAGCCGAGGCGGTCAGCCTCTTCCTCGATGCCGGCCCGAATGGTGGGATCGGCGGAAGGCAGCGGAGAAAGCCCCTCCAGCAGCGCCTTGAAATAGAGCATGGTGCCGCCCACCAGCAGCGGAATGCGGCCACGGTCGGCGATCTCTTTCATCTCCCGCAGGGCATCCTTGCAAAAATCCGCCGCCGAATAGCTCATGGCGGGATCCAGGATGTCGATCAGCCGATGCGGGGCCTGCGCCAGCTCGGCTGGCGTCGGCTTGGCGGTGCCTATGTCCATGCCGCGATAGATGAGCGCAGAGTCCACGCTGATGATGTCGCAGGGCAGGGCCTGGCACAGTTCAATGGCGAGATCCGTCTTGCCGGAGGCCGTCGGCCCCATCAGAAAAATTGCAGTCGGCAAGTCAGCCACGTTAAACACTCCCTTCGGCCGCCCCTTCACGGGCGAGCCGGCATAAAACTGGTCATATGGATGCAACAGACGACGAGACGCCGTCAGTTGCCATCGGCAAACTCGGCCAGCACGTTCGCCAGCGACAACGGGCGTACCATGCGAACGTCTGCCAGTTGGTCACTGAAATCGGCAACAAGTTCCGTCAACAACCGGGTGGCAGTGGCAAAATCGTATATTTTTTCGGCACTTATGCCTTGTTCCACCAACCACTGGCATAGTACCCCAGCCTGCGCGTCGGCATCACTGTCAGATCCGCTCTCGACCAATTGCAACAATTCGGGTAAGAGGCGGGCCAGATCGGTCTGGCGCAGCAGGGCGGGCACCCGAGTCAGGATCATGGTGTCGCGTCCCCCGCTTTTCAACTCCAGCCCCATGCGTTTGAGCAGGCGTTCCCGCTCCTCCACCAGGGCGACCAGGTTTTTCGGCAGCTTGAAGGAGACCGGCAGCAACAAAGGCTGGGCCGCCAACCCCTGGCCCCAGGCATCCAGCAGCCAGTGGCGCAACAACAGACGCTCGGCGCGCACCAGGGAGAGCAGCGCCAACTGCCCCTGACGCTCCATCAGCAGATAGGCCTGCTCGACCAGGCTCAGGGCGCGCCACTCCCCCGTTCGGACTGGCGTCTCGACGGCACCGCTCTCGGCTCCGAGCCGGGATGCCGGCGTCGCCACCTCGGGCAGGGTGGTGAGCAAGGCGCCCATGCCTCGCATCGCGGCCCGGCTCGGGGGTTCGGGAGGCTGGTAGTGTCCTCCCCTGCCACCACTGCCTTCCCGCACGCCGTCGCCATCTCGCGCAGGGGCAGGAGCCCGATAGCCGTGTTCGGCACCGTACCACTCGGTGCGCGGCGCCTGACCCGGATAGGTGATCTCCGGGCTGCCCGGCAGCTCGACCTGGGTCTCGGCCAGGGGTGCATCGGTGGCGCTCCCTGCCCCGTCCTGGCGCAGGGCGGTGAACAGCGCCTGGAAGATGAAATCGTGGATGAGACGCGCCTGATGGAAACGCACTTCGTGCTTGGCCGGATGGACGTTGACATCCACCTGGCGGGGATCCAGCTCGATATAGAGCACATAGGCCGCGAAGCGATCGGCGGGCAGCAGCTCGTCATAGGCCTGGCGAATGGCGTGATTGATGAGCTTGTCCCGCATCATGCGGCCATTGACATAGGTGTATTGCAGGTCGTTCTGCGGCCTGGCTCCTGCCGGGGTGGCCAGCCAGCCCCACAACCGCACGTCGCTGTGTTCGCTCGATACCGCCAGGGCATGGTGCATGAAGGGGGAACCGCAGACGGCGGCGAGGCGGCGCTCCTGCTCCGCCACCGTGTTGGCCGCCTTGTACTGACGCACCACCTTGCCGTTGTGGCGCAGGATCAGGGTAGCGTCGAAGCGGGAGAGCGCGATGCGGCGCACCAGTTCGTCGATGTGGGCAAATTCGGTCTTTTCGCTGCGCATGAACTTGCGCCGCGCCGGGGTGTTGAAGAAGAGATCCACCACCTCCACCGTGGTGCCCACCGGGTGGGCTGCCGGCTTGACGGTGACGCTCATCTCACGCCCTTCCGCCTGGGCCTGCCAGGCCTCGCTCTGCTCTGCCGTGCGGGAGGTGAAGGTGAGGCGGGAGACGGAGCTGATGGAGGCGAGCGCCTCCCCGCGAAAGCCCAGGCTGTTGATCCCTTCCAGATCGTCCAGGGTCGCCACCTTGGAGGTGGCGTGGCGCGACAGCGCCAGCACCAGCTCATCCCTGGCGACACCGCAGCCGTTGTCACGAATGCGGATAAGCTTGGCGCCTCCCTTGTCGATGTCGATCTCGACCCGGTCAGCCCCCGCATCCAGGCTGTTTTCCACCAGTTCCTTCACCACGGAGGAGGGCCGCTCCACGACCTCACCGGCAGCAATCTGGTTGGCCAGAATCGGCGGCAATATACGGATTGGCATCGCTTGCTCCTGCAGATGAAAAAGGGGAAGAGGTGGACCTGGCGCCATCAACGCTCACCGCCCCTCCCTGCCATCGGCAGAGAAGAGCGGCGTTCTTCAGCCCGCGCTATTTTCGCGGAATATAGAGCACCTGCCCTATCTGGATGTCCCGTGACTTGAGCTTGTTGATCTCCACCAGTCGCGCCTGACTCACCCCATGTTTCTCGGCGAGCCGGGAGAGACTCTGACCACGGGTGACCACGTGGCGGATCATGTTGGACTTGTCGTTGCTCTGCACGCTGGCTACCGGCGCACTCGGCTCCTGGGCTGCGACCTTGTAAGGTTTGATCACGCCGGCACCGGAGGCGCTGCCGACGCTGCTGACCGGGGCGCCGCCCTCACCGACGCGATAGGGCTCGCTCGCCGGCATCCGGTTGGTCACGACCTGCTGCGTTGGCTGGGCAGCCGGCTTGCTGACAGCGACCGGCTTGTTGGCAGGCGCCTGACGCGGCGGGGCAGCAACCTGGCCCTTGCCGGTGAGCATGGGCCCCTTGGTCGGATGACTGCGGTAATAGTTGCGGATCCCCTCGAAGATGGCCCGGGCCAGCTGATCCTGATAGCTGGCGGTGGCCAGCAGCTTCTCCTCGGCGTGGTTCGAGATAAAGCCCGTCTCCACCAGTACCGAGGGGATGTCCGGCGCCTTCAGCACCGCCAGACTCGCATGTTCCGGCGCCTTCTTGTGCAATCTGGCCACCCGCCCGAGCGAGCGCAGGATCTGGCGGCTGACGTCATAGCCTTCGGCCCTGGACTTGTCCATGGAGAGATCCAGGAAGGTCTGCGCCAGATAGGGGTTGGGATCAGACTCGGCCAATACCTTGCCAACGCCTCCCAGCAGTTCCCCCTGTTTCTCCTGCTTCTCGAGCCAGCTACCCATCTCGCGGTTGGCGCGGTTGGTCGACAGCACCCAGACGGAGGCGCCGCGAGGAGTCGAGTTGTGGAAGCTGTCGGCATGCACTGACACCAGCAGGTCTGCCTTGGCCTTGCGGGCAATCTCGGAGCGTTTGTTGAGATCGACGAAGTAGTCGCCACGGCGGGTCAGCACGGCGCGCATGCCGGGCTCCCGGTCGATGAGGGTCGCCAGCTTCTGGGAGACCGCCAGGGTCACCCGTTTCTCGTAGGTGCGGCGCGGGCCGATGGAGCCCGGGTCTTCCCCGCCGTGACCAGGATCGATGGCGATGACGATGGCCTTGCCGTGCCCCCCGACGGGAGCGGGCTGCGCCGCAGCGCTCCCCTTCTCTTCATAGGGAAGATCGATCACCAGACGGTGGCCATAGGGACCTGCCGGCGCCAGCGGGAAGACCACCGGCTTGATGGCAGAGCCGAGATCCAGCACCAGTCGCAGGCCGCCCTTCTCCAGCGGCGTGCTCTCGCGGATCTTGCGCACCAGCTCGCTCTTGTTCTCGATGCGGGCCAGGTTGGTGGCGTTGCTCGCCCCTTTCAGGTCGATGACCAGACGGTTCGGACCGGTCAGGGTGAAGTAGTTGAAATTGGGGGCGCTGCTCATGTCGAGCACCACCCGGGTGTTGTCCGGTGATGGCCACACCCGCACACTCTTGAGCTGATTGGCCCAGGTGGGCAATGCCATCAGGGAGAGAACAAAAACAAGGATCACGCGCACTGAGATGACAACCGTTCCAGAATGGCTTCGCCGATAGCAGTGCGGGCATCAATCTGCACCGCGCGCTGCTCGTTTGCATAACTCAGGGTGATCTCGAGATCCGGGGCTGGCAGCCAGCCCTCGCCCTTCTCTGGCCACTCCACCAGGCAGAGGGTATCGGCGGCGAAATAGTCGCGAATGCCCATGAACTCCAGCTCTTCCGGGTCGGCCAGTCGATAGAGATCGAAGTGATAGACCTGCCACTGGGCAAGCTCATAGGGCTCCACCAGGGTATAGGTCGGACTCTTGACCTTGCCCTCATGACCCAGTCCCTGCACCCAGCCTCGGGTCAGGGTGGTTTTGCCGGCCCCGAGGGCACCGTGCAGAAATACCGTGGTGGCCTGTTGGCACGCCTTTGCCAGACGGCCACCCAGCGCCACTGTTGCTGCCTCGTCCGGCAGTGTCATCATCAAGGTTTTTGCCATGTTCTTCTTGTTACTTGTTACTGTGTCGGATTGACCAGACGACGGATCCAGGGCAGCAGATCCGATGCCAGCATGCCCCTCTCACCCTCGGCAGCGGCCAGATCGGCGGCCTCTGCGTGGATCACGGCCCCGAGTCGGGTGGCCATGCCCGCAGACCAGCCCTGAGCCAGAAGGGCGGCGATTATACCAGACAAGAGGTCACCCATGCCGCCACTGGCCATGCCGGGGTTGCCCTCGTCGCACAGGGAAATGCGCCTGCCGTCGCAGATGAGCGACCCCGCCCCCTTGAGCAACACCACACCACCGTAGCGCTGTTGCAGTCGCGAGACGGCCGCAAACCTGTCCCCCTCGACCTCGGCGATGGAGCAACCCAGCAGGCGAGCCGCCTCCCCGGGGTGGGGCGTGAGCACCCAATTATCCTGATGACGGGGGGCCTGCGCCAGCCAATTCAATCCATCGGCGTCCAATACCAGTGGCACGGCGGCTCCGATGCCCTGTTCGAACCGGGCCCGGCCCCACCCATCCTGACCGAGCCCGGGGCCCAGTACCTGCACCGATGCCCACCCTTCATCCATGTCCGCCGGGCATCCCATCAGCTCGGGTTGAACCAGGCTGGCCGCCGGGCAATCCGGGTGCTGGCGCAGGCGTACCAATCCCGCCCCCGCCCGCAGGCAGGCCTGACCCGCCAGCAGAATGGCCCCCTGCATGCCGAGGTTCCCCCCCGTCAGCAGTACCTTGCCGCTGTGTCCCTTGTGAGCCGAGCGCCTGCGCGGGGTCAGCAACCCCTTGAGGCTGGGATAATCGATCCGCTCGGCAGCGGGAACCCGTTCCTCCCCCGGCGTCACTCCCAGGGGATCCCGGTCGAGGTGGCCGACTCCGTCTACCCCGTCGGCGGTGAGCATGCCCTGCTTGATGCCGATGAAAGTGAGGGTGCGGGTGGCACGCACCAGTGCGCCCATGGCGCGGCCGGTGTCGGCATTGAGACCGGAGGGAAGATCCACCGCCAGCACGGGCGCGTTCAAGCCATTGATTGTTGCGACGATCTTTGTCATTGACGAGGAGAGGGGAAGCTGGACGCCGGTACCGAGCAGTGCGTCTATGACCAGATCCGGCGGCGGCAGCGTGATGGGCAGCAGATCCTCGGCCATGGTCACGCTCCCCCCCGATGCGAGCCACTCTTCGGCAGCCCGCCTGGCATCTCCCCTCAGCAGGCCGGGAGCCCGGGCGGCAATCACCAAAGGCTCGAGGCCGATGCGCCGGGCAAGGCGGGCCAGCACGTAGCCATCCCCACCGTTGTTGCCAGGGCCGACGAAGATCCACCACTGGCGGCTGTCGGGCCAGTGGTGACAGGCATAGTTGCACAGCGCACTCCCAGCCCGCTCCATCAGCACATAGAGGGGCAACCCCTCGTGCTCGGCCCAGCGCCGTTCCATGCTGCGGATCTGCTCGGCCCGCCACAGGGGTTGTGCTAGACTCTCCCACTCATTTTTGCGGATAGCGTCCCCGAACACCTCTACCATGACGGCCCCCACGTTTCATCATCCCATGACCCGGCAACTGGCACGCCATATTGACGCCCTGCGCCTGCCATACTCCTGCAGGCAGAGGGGAGATGCTGCATGACGGCTGCCGAACTTGCGCAACTGGCCCACGATATCAAGCTCTGGGCAAGGGAGCTAGGATTTGACCAGGTCGGCATCACCGACACCGACCTCACCTTGGAAGAGCCAAGGTTGCAGGCCTGGCTGGATGCCGGTTATCACGGCACCATGGACTACATGGCGCGCCACGGCATGATGAGGGCCCGCCCCCACGAGCTGTTGCCGGGTACCTTGCGGGTCATCTCGGTGCGGATGAACTACCTCCCGTTCGAGGCGGGCTTTGCCGCCACCCTGCGCGATCCCACCCTCGGCTACATCAGCCGCTATGCCCTCGGCCGCGACTACCACAAGGTGCTGCGCAACCGGCTCAAACAGTTGGGGGAGCGCATCGAGATGCGGTGCGAAACCCTGTTGCAGGCGACGGGACAAACCCTGGGCGAGTGGCGCCCCTTTGTCGACTCGGCCCCTATTCTGGAAAGGCCGCTGGCGGCCAAGGCCGGCCTTGGCTGGGTGGGAAAGCACTCGCTGCTGATCAACGAGTCCGCCGGCTCCTTCTTCTTTCTGGGAGAATTGCTCATCGCCCTGCCGCTTCCCGTGGATGCCCCGGTGGAGAAGGAGCTGTGTGGCAAGTGCGTGGCCTGCATCAATATCTGCCCCACCGGTGCCATCATCGCCCCCTATGTGGTAGACGGACGGCGCTGCATCTCCTATCTCACCATCGAGAATGACGGCCCCATTCCCGAGGAGTTCAGGCCGCTCATGGGCAATCGCATCTATGGCTGTGACGACTGCCAGCTCATCTGCCCCTGGAACCGCTATGCCGATGCCAGCCCGGAGCCCGATTTCAGTCCGCGCCCCAATCTGCACCGCCCGCCCCTCTTGACCTTGTGGGGCTGGAGCGAGGCCGAGTTTCTCAAGCACACGGAAGGCAGCCCCATCCGCCGCATCGGCTATCAGCGCTGGCGCCGCAACCTGGCGGTGGCCCTTGGCAACGGACCGGCCAGCAGCGAGGTCCTGGCCGCCCTGCAACAGGCGTTGCCTGAGGCGGCGCCCATGGTAGCCGAGCATATCGAGTGGGCGCTGGCGACCCTGGCCAGGCGTCAGCAGGAAGAGAATAAAAAGACGCGATTGCTGATCCGCTGCATCGAAAAAGGTCTGCCGGATCACGCATAAGTGATCTGGCACTTGCCGGATCGCAGCCATTTTTTCATGCTCTGCCGACCATTGAACATCGGCACAATAAAAGGAAGATTCTGATGCAGATGCTGGGAGTAGATATTGGGGGGTCCGGGATCAAGGGCTGCCTGGTCGACACCGAAACCGGGGAGCTGATTGGCGAACGCCACCGCATCGCCACACCGCAACCGGCAACCCCGGCCGCCGTGGCACACACCCTCAAGGCGCTGGTCGAGCACTTCCAATGGAAGGGGCCCGTGGGGTGCGGTTTTCCCGCCACCATCCACAACGGCATCGCCAAGAATGCCTCCAACATCGACAAGAGCTGGATTGAGACCGATGCCGCCCACCTGTTTGCCGATGTGACCGGCCTGCCCTGCCATGTCCTGAACGACGCCGATGCGGCCGGTCTGGCGGAGATGCGCTTTGGCACCGGGCAGGATCGCCAGGGGGTCATCATTCTCATCACCGTCGGCACCGGCATCGGTACCGCCGTCTTCGTCAATGGCCAGTTGCTGCCCAATACCGAACTGGGTCACCTGATGCTGGAAGGCATGGTGGCCGAACACTATTGCTCCGATGCGGTGCGCAAGCGCGAGGATCTTTCCTGGGGCCGCTGGGGCAAACGTTTCAACAAATACCTGGCTCGCCTGGAGTTTCTGTTCTCCCCCGACCTCTTCATCCTGGGGGGCGGCAGCGCCGCCAAGCTCGACAAGTTCATCGACAAGATTGAGACCCGGGCTCCCCTGGTGGCGGCCGCGAACCTCAACCAGGCCGGCATCATAGGCGCCGCCCTCTATGGCGCGGCCCGGCAAGGGAGCTGACCGCCAGCAACATCAGAAGACCCGGCCCGTGCCGGGTCTCTCTCATTCGGGCTCAGAGATCGTCGAGGCGATGAGCACCGTGTACCAGACGGGTCAGGCGGGATTGGGCCATGGAGGCCAGGGCTTTCAGCAGCGCCGCCGTGTCGGGCGTGGGGCACTCCCGGGCCAGACGTTCCAGCTCGCCGATGAGCCTCTCCTCCTGGCGTGACACCAGGGCCACTATCTCCGCGGGCTGGGTTGTGGCGGGCAGCGCCAGACGATCCCCCTCGGCCAGCAGATCCTCGCCAAATCCCTGATCCAGCCAGGTCTCCTTCACCGCGCTTCCCATCTGCTCGCGATAATCGTGCAGATGAGCCGCCGCGGCATCCTCCCGCCCTTGCAGATAGGCCAGCAACATCCTGCTGCGCTCAGCATCCACCCGGGGGATCTGGCGCCCGTAAATGTGCCCTTGCCGATGATGAAGCTCCTCGAGATAGAGCATCAGGTCCTTGATCTGTTGGAATCGCATCTCGCCTCCCTCCTGGCATCCACCTGCAGCCAGTATAGGGAGCTGGCATGTCGACACGGCCACGAACTGGTCATTTATTGTTCTGCATCAAGGAGATGGAAAAGAAAACAGAAAAAGAGACGGCAGGAGGAAGGGGAAACCGGCAGCGATGCTGCCCGGACGACCGGGCACCTTGTCCGAAGGGGAGGCATCAAATCGACGACATAAGAGATATTTACCAGCTTATATTCGGACTAGAGTCATCAAATCGGAATCTAATATTGATACTGGTGGTGATACCTCCACACCATAGTCAAATGGCGGGAATCCTTATCCATTTTTTAGACGTCTAGACGTAAAAACATGCGTTGACACAGCCATCCGGACATCTTAGCATCATCCTCCATGATGACAGAGCTACCCAGTGAAACCTCTGCCCAATTTACCCGCCTGTAGCGCCCTGTGCTTTAAGGCTGTTAGCACGGAAGAATCCATGATTAAGTTGATCGGTCTCAACAAAGTCTACGGTAAAGGCAGTGATGCCGTGCACGCCCTGCGTGACGTGAGCCTGCATGTGCCCCAAGGCAAGATCTTCGGGGTGATCGGTGCCTCCGGTGCCGGCAAGAGTACCCTCATCCGCTGCGTCAACCTGCTGGAGCGCCCCACCGAGGGGCAGGTCATCGTCGATGGCCAGGACCTGGTCGCCCTCAGCGAGCGGGATCTGACTCAAGCTCGCCGCCAGATCGGCATGATCTTCCAGCACTTCAACCTGCTGGCCTCTCGCACCGTCTCCGCCAACATCGCCTTCCCGCTGGAGCTGGCGGGCTGGAGCAAGGACAAGATCCAGAGCCGGGTCAGCGAACTGCTGGCCCTGGTCGGGCTGGAAGCCCGTGCCCACGCCTATCCGTCCGAGCTCTCCGGCGGCCAGAAGCAGCGCGTCGCCATCGCCCGTGCCCTGGCACCGGCTCCCAAGGTCCTGCTGTGTGACGAGGCCACCTCGGCCCTCGACCCCCAGACCACCCGCTCGATCCTGACCCTGCTCAAGGAGATCAACGTCAAGCTGGGGCTCACCATCCTGCTCATCACCCACGAGATGGACGTGGTGAAGGGGATCTGCGACGAAGTGGCCATCATCAGCGACGGCCGTCTCATCGAACAGGGGGAAGTGGCCTGGTTCTTCAGCAATGCCAAGACCCAGCTGGCCCGGGATTTCATCCACTCCACCATCCACCTGGAAGTGCCCCAGGAGTATCAGGATCGGATGAGTAGCGACCGGGTGCCCGGCAGCTATCCCCTGGTGAAGCTCGGCTTTACCGGGACCACGGTGGATTCGCCGCTGATTTCCGAGGCGAGCCGCCGTTTCAACATCGACATCAGCATCCTGAGCGCAGACATCGAATACGCCGGTGGCGTCAAGTTCGGCTTCCTGCTGGCGGAACTGTTCGGGGACGAGGCCCAGTGCGAGGCCACCCAGCAGTTCCTCATCGACAACCACATTCAGCTGGAGGTAATGGGTTATGTCCGAAGCAATGATTAATCTGCTGATTTCGGCTCTGGGCGACACCCTCATCATGGTGTTTGCCTCCGCCCTGTTCGGCTGCCTGCTCGGCCTGCCGCTCGGCGTGGCGCTGCACGTGACCAAGGCGGGCCAGATCCTGGCCAATCCGCTGCTCAACAAGGTCCTGGGCGTCATCGTCAACGTCGGTCGCTCGGTGCCCTTCATCATTCTGCTGGTCGCCATCATTCCGTTGACCCGCTTCATCGTCGGCACCAGCATCGGCACCATCGCCGCCATCGTGCCGCTGACCGTGGGCTGCATTCCCTTCATCGCCCGCCTGGTGGAAGGGGCTCTGATGGAGGTGCCTGACGGCCTGCTGGAAGCGGCCAAGGCCATGGGGGCCAAGCCCCTGCAAATCATCGCCAAGGTGCTGCTGCCCGAGGCCCTGCCGGGGATCCTCAACAGCGTCATCATCACCCTCGTCACCCTGGTGAACTACTCCGCCATGGCAGGTGCCATCGGAGGCGGTGGTCTCGGTGATGTGGGTATTCGCTACGGCTACCAGCGTTTCGATCCCACCGTCATGCTGGTCACCGTGGTCATTCTGGTGGTGCTGGTTCAACTCATCCAGAGCGCGGGTGAGCGCCTGGTCAAACAATGTGATCATCGTTAATCGTCGATTTCTGACAGGAGGTTTTTATGAAATTGGGCATCAAATCCGCAGCAGCTGCGCTGCTGGCAACCCTGGTACTGGTCGGCTGCGGCCAGAAGGAAGAGAACAAGACCCTGAAGGTGGGCGCCATCGCCGGTCCCGAGACCGAGCTGGTTGAGACCGCGGCCAAGGTGGCCAAGGAAAAATACGGCCTGACCGTCGAAGTGGTCACCTTCTCCGACTACGTCACCCCGAACGTGGCCCTGAACGACGGCAGCGTCGACGTCAACGCCTTCCAGCACAAACCCTACCTGGATGCCCAGATCCGTGATCGCGGCTTCAAGCTGGTGCCGGTCGGCAACACCTTCGTCTACCCGATCGCCGGTTACTCCAAGAAGGTCAAGGTCCTGTCCGAGCTGAAAGACGGTGCCCAGATCGCGGTGCCGAACGATCCGACCAACCTGGGTCGTTCCCTGATCCTGCTGGAGAAGCAGGGCCTGCTGAAGCTGAAAGAGGGTGCCGGTCTGGAAGCGACCGTACTGGACATCGCCAGCAACCCGCGCAACTTCAAGATCGTCGAGCTGGAAGCCGCACAACTGCCGCGCTCCCTGGAAGACGTGGACCTGGCCATCATCAACAACACCTTCGCCGGTCAGATTGGTCTGACCCCGACCGAGAACGGCCTGTTTGTCGAAGACAAGGAGTCCCCCTACGTCAACCTGATCGTTGCTCGCGAGAACAACAAGGACGACGAGAAGGTCAAGGAGTTCGTCCAGTCCTTCCAGACCGACGAGGTCTTCAAGAAGGGGACCGAGCTGTTCAAGGGCGGTCTGGTAAAAGGTTGGTAATCACTCACTCTGGAAAAAAGGCCATGTCAAGCGTGGCCTTTTTTTTTACCCCCGTTATCATAGCCAGAAGCACGGCAACACGAAAAACAGAACAACAATGAAGAATTGGTATCTGGCCTACTGCAAACCCAAGGAAGAGGCCCGCGCCCGCGCCCATCTGGCAGCCCAGGGCGTTGAATCCTATTACCCCATGGTCGAGATTGAAAAACTGCGGCGAGGCAAGCGCGTGCCCCAGCGCGAGCCCATGTTCCCCAACTACCTCTTCATCTACGTGGATCTGGAAGAGGTCACCCCGGTCACCCTGAAATCGACCCGGGGCATCAGTCGCATCATCCACTTCGGCAAGGAGTGGACCCCCGTCAGCAGCCAGCTGATCTACCGGCTCATGAGCCGGGACGACAGCGACGAGGCGCGCGCCAGCTATGCCCGTCTGCCGACCCAGGGAGACAAGGTACTTATCGAATCCGGCCCCCTCGCCGGGTTTGAAGCCATCTATCTGGAACCGGATGGCGAAAAGCGGGCCATCCTGCTGGTCAACCTGCTCAACCAGGAGACCTGCAGCAGCTTCGAAAACCAGGCCTTCCGCCGCCTGGAGTGACCCGTCCTGCCGGCAGAAAGAGCCACAGGGCAGTACACAAGACACCATCCCCCAGCTTCCGAACGGTCAGGACCGCACCTGCGGCGTGCATCCTTCCACCACCAGGTTTTCGGGCCGAAAAAAACGGGGCAGACCCAGAGGTCTGCCCCGTTTTTCTCTCCCTTGCGTCAGGCATCCAGTTCGAAGCGGCTGATGGCCGATGTCAGTCTCCCCGTCTCCCGGGTCAGGCGGGCGGCGATCTGCTCCCCCTGCTGGCCATGCTCGCTGGACTGATGGCTGAGCCCGGCAATCTCCTCCACCGTGCCCGCCACCTCCTGCGCCGCCCTTGACTGCTGCTCGGTGGCGGTGGCGATGGCGGCAAGCTGGCCGCTGAGATCCTGCACCAGCGTCGCCATCGACTCCAGAGTCTCGGTCACCGAGGCCACGGCACCGCGCCCCTGCTCCACCAGCAGGGTGCCGCTGCCCACGGTATCCGCGGTCTCCCGGGTCTGCTGCTGGATGCTGGCAATGGTCTGGTTGATCTCCATGGTCGATGCGCTGGTGCGGCTGGCCAACTGCCTCACTTCATCGGCCACCACGGCAAATCCCCGTCCCTGCTCACCGGCCCGCGCCGCCTCGATGGCCGCATTGAGTGCCAGCAGATTGGTCTGCTCGGCGATGGTGGCGATCACTTCGGTGACCCTCCCCACTTGCTCGCTCTGGCTGCTGAGCTGCGTCATCGCCTGGTTTGCCTGGGCAATCATGGCACCAATCTGCGCCATGGTGGTCCCCATGCGGGCGAGGGCCTGCTCTCCCTCCCTTGCCTGTTGCTCGGTCTGGCGAGCCGCTCCCGCCGCGTCCGCAATGTTGCCCGCCACATCCCGGGTACTGACCGACATCTGCTCGATGGCGGCTGCCACCGCATCGAGCCGCTGATTCTGGCTTGCCAGATCATCCACGATGGCATTGGTGGTCTGGCCCACCTCGCGGCCAGCCCCTTCCACCTGACCGACCGCCCCCTGGATCTCCCCCACCAGCTCGCGCAACTGTGCCGACATCCGGTTGATGGAGCCCGTGAGCCCTCCCAGCTCATCCTGACGAAGCACGGGCAAGGGGGTGACGGGGAGGCGGCCATCGGCCACCAGGCCCGCCCGTTTCACCAGGCTGGCGATGTCCCGGGTCAGGCGCCGGCTGAACAGCAGGGCCACCAGGGTGCCCAGCAGGATGACGCTGGTGGTGGCGAGCAGCAGGGTGCGGTGAATGGTCTGACTGGCGGCCGCCATCTCCCCCGCCATCTTGTCCACCTCGGCACGGGTATGGGTCACCTGGGTCGCCAGCTGATCCGCCAGCCGGGTCAGGGCGGGCTCTATCTCGGTAGCCATCAGGTGGTTGGCCCTGTCCCAGTCCGGGGCCTGGCGCTTCTCGATCACCTGACCGACCAGCTCTGCAAAGGGGGCTGACATCTCTTCAAAAAGCGTCCAGAGCCCCTTTTGTGCCTCGGTGAAGTTGGCCTCTTGCTGTTTCAGCTCGGCCACCCGCTGCTGGTGGAACTGGTAGTAGTCCCGATACTTGTCCAGGTACTCCTTCTCCCCCGAGATGAGGAAATCCCGCAGGGCAGAGAGCGCATTGCCCAGGCTGTTGTAGGCATCCCCCACCTGCTTGAGCAGCAGGCGCCTGTCACCGGGCAACGTCGCCTGGGGCGTCGCCACCTCTTCATTGGCAAAAGACTGCAACTGATCGAGGGCCGACTCCGCCAGGGGGCCGGCCTCCAGCAGCATCAGGGTGTGGGCGGGCAGGTTCTCTTCGGTGTGAGCCAGGGCCCACACCTGTGACTGCGCCCCCTTGAAATCCTTGAGTGCCCGGGTCAGGTCGGGGGTGAAACGCTGGCGCTCGATGGCGTGCCAGGCCTCTTCCCACTCCTGCTTGATGCGATCACCCTGTGCCGGATCCTTGCCGAGGATGAGATAGGCCCGCAGGGATGAAACGGTGGCAATCAGGGCTTTCTGGCTCGCCTCGTCCCGCTGCAGGGCGGGCAGGGCCTGGGCCAGCAAGGCATCTTGCGAGCCTTCGATCCGGCCGAGCTGATGATAGACAAGGGCGGAGGAGAGAATGATGAGCAGGTTGATAAAACAGAAGCTCAACAACAACTTGCTTGATATTTTCATGGCCATCCTTGGAATTCGTCGGGCATCCTGCCCGGGATTAGCGTCTGATGAGCGCGGGCAAACGAGCCTGCCAACCCTGATGCCATCCCATCAGCTCCTCGCGGGGCATGGGACGGGCGGAGAAGAAGCCCTGGCATTGATCGCACCCCAGCTTCGCCAGCAATTGCCAGGTCGCCTCATCTTCGACCCCCTCGGCCACCGATTTCAAGCCCAACTTGCGAGCCAGCTCGATGCTGGACTCGATGATGGCTAGGCGAGAGGGATCTTCATAGCAGCGATCCACGAAGGATCTGTCCAGTTTCAACTCGGTAAAGGGGAGCAGGGCGAGCTGCTGCATGGAGGAGTAGCCGGTCCCGAAATCATCGATGGAGAGACCAAAACCGTGCATCCGCAAGCGGGTCAGCACCTCCAGCGACTTGCCGAGATCCTTGACGAAGGCGCTCTCGGTCACTTCGAGGGTGATGAGCTCGGGGTTGATGCTCCAGCGCTGGCAGTGGCTGAGCAGGGTGTTGCACAGATCCCCCTCGATGAGGGAGGTGGTGGAGAGGTTCATCGACAGGTTCAGGGAGAGCCCGGTCTTCTCCCACAGGTGGCCGTCCCGCAGCGCCTTGCCGATGATCACCTCGGTGAGCGGGTCGATGAGCCCGTTGTGCTCCGCCAGCGGGATGAAACGAGCCGGCGAGATCAGGCCATATTCGGGGTGTTGCCAGCGGGCAAGCGCCTCCATGCCGAGCCACTCCCCGTTGTGAAAACCCACCTTGGGTTGATACCAGGGCAGCAACTGGTCCTGATCCAGCGCCCGGCGCAGCTCATCCAGGGTCAGGTGATAACCATCCTCTTCCTGGCTGCGCACCTGCTGGGGCCGCCAGGCACCGATGAGCTGCGCGATCTGCTGGGGAGACGCGGGTTTCTCGATGCGCCCCAGCACCTGCAGGCCATAGGCCCGGCTCATGCGCAGCACGGCATCGACCACGTCATCCTCCAGGGCGCTGCACAGCACAATGCCGCCGCGGAACCCGCCAAGGGAGAGGCGGCGCAGCAGCGCCATGCCATCCATGCCGGGCATGCGCAGATCGCAGAACAGGATGTCGACCCTGTGGTGCTGGCACTGTGCCAGCGCCTCCTCCCCGTCCTGCGCCTCCAGCAGGTTGCCGTAGCCCAGTCCGCGGATCTGGTGCATCAGGGCCTTGCGCTGGAAGTTGTGATCCTCCACCACCATGATCGCCAACTCATGCCGTGCGCTATTCATCGAGCCATAACCCCGTTTCACCTCTGATAGAGTCCATCAATGCCTGTACCTCCCTGGCCAGGTCATCGAGCTTGTCCAGTTGTTTCAATCTGGCCGCCGCCTCCAGCCGGGCCGCCTCCTCTGCCAATGCCTGCTGTCCTACCATGCGCGCGGCCCCCTTGATGCGATGTGCCGTCTCCACCAGCGCCTGGGTATCCTGGCTGGCCAGCGCCAGCCTCATGTCCTCGCCATCCTGCTCGTTGGCGTCCAGGTATTCGCTGGCCATGCTGCGAGCCACCGCCTCATCCCCGAACAGAGTCAACCAGCTTATGCCTGGCAGCTGAACCCTGGCTTGCCGGGGCGCCTCCGAGGCGAGCTGTTCTTCCTGAGTCGGCAACCAGCGCCCCAGGGTCTGGCTCAGGGCATCCAGGCTGTAGGGCTTGAACAGCATGTCGTTCATGCCGGCATCACGCATCTGTTGGCTCGCCTCCTCAGAGGTATCGGCCGTCACCCCGATAATGGGAGCACTGTCCCCGGCATCCCGCAAGGCTCGCGTGAGGGCATAGCCATCCATCACCGGCATGTGGCAGTCGGTCAGCAGCAGGGCGAAGTCCTGTCCCTGCCAGGCGCGCAGCGCCTCCTCGCCATCTTCCACTACCTCGGATTCGAGCCCCAGGATAGCGAGCTGCCTCGTCAGCAATGCCCGGTTGACGGGGTGATCATCTGCCACCAGCACCCGCCCCCTGAGCTTCTCCCCCTCCATCCCCATCGACTGGCTCGCCTGCTGGTTGAACAGTGACCGGCAGGTTTCCAGCAACAGATCGGGGTAGAGAGGCGATTGTCCCAGTCGCCACCAGGCGTCGCCCCCCATGCGTCCCCGCAGGGCCTCATGGGGAGAGAGTACTATGCCCTTGAGGTTCGAACGCTGCAAACAGGCCAGCCAGTCACTGCCAAGGGCCTGCTCCAGGTGATTCTCCTGCGCCAGCAGATGCCCCTCAAGGGGCTGCTGCCAATGGTGTGCCTCCATGCGTACCAGTCTGGCGCCCAGCCTGGCCATCACTGATTCCAGCCCCTCATCCTCCCCAAACCACCACCATACCTGACCGGTCAGGGGCGGCGCTTCCCACTGGCACTCGGCCAGGGGCAGCGTGAAGGTCACGCAGGTGCCCATTCCGGGGGTACTCTCCAGGGTCAGGCTCCCCCCCATTTTCTGGGTGAGTTGATGACAGATGGCAAGCCCAAGCCCGGTGCCGCCAAACCGGCGATTGGTGTCGGACTCCACCTGCT
Organism: Aeromonas sp. s1(2024); assembly: GCF_040908005.1. Classification (NCBI taxonomy): domain Bacteria; kingdom Pseudomonadati; phylum Pseudomonadota; class Gammaproteobacteria; order Aeromonadales; family Aeromonadaceae; genus Aeromonas; species Aeromonas sp. s1(2024). The sequence continues at coordinate 111,375 of NZ_JBFOCW010000045.1, forward strand.
TGAAGGGGATGAAGAGGGTGCGCTGCTGCTCCAGGGCGATGCCGATCCCGGTATCCCGGACCCGGAAGGCCAGCCGGTCGTCTTCATAATCCACCTGGATGGCGATCGCCCCTGCCTCGGTGAACTTCACCGCGTTGTTCAACAGATTGGAGATCACCTGCCCCACCCTTATCCCGTCGATGCAGGCCAGATCCGGCACCGTCTTCCCCCACCGCAGCGTCACGTTGAGCCCCTTGCCATAGGCCAGGGCCGCATGTCCCCGGATGACATCGCAAATCACCGAGGTCAGGCGGCAGTGATGGGGGTGCAGTTGCAACTGCCCGGCTTCCATCTTGGAGAAGTCCAGGATGTCGTTCACCAGATAGAGCAGGTGGTTGGTGGAGGTCGAGATATTGCGCAACATGTAGCGCTGATCGTCGTCCAGCGCGCTCATTTGCAGCAGCTCCAGCATGCCGTGCATGCCGGAGATGGGAGTGCGAAGCTCATGACTCATGGTGGCGAGGAAGCGGCTGCGCGCCTGGGTCGCCTCCTCCGCCACCCGCCTGGCCTGGCGCAGTTCCAGCTCCTGGCGCTTGAGCTTGGTGATGTCCTGCACCACGCCGTTCAATATGACCCCTTCAAGCCCCTCCTGGTGAACGAAGTGACCACGGATCTGCAAATAGCCCGCCTCCCCCTGACGCCGGATCTCCACCTCGAGATCCAGCGGCTGCATGCTCAGGGCATGACGATCCACCGTGGCCACGAAGTCCTGGTGCGCCTTGCCTGTCAGCCCCAGGATGGAGGCACCGGTGACCGCCATGCCGGCCTGCTCCTCTTCGACCCCCACCATCTCCCTGACCCCTTGCGAGGTGTAGAGGAAGTGCCCCTTGCCCGGCCCAAGCCAGTGATACTGATAGACCAGACCCGGCATGCTGTCGGTGATCTGGGTCAGCCGGGTCTGCGCCTCCTGGGCCGCAAACCGCGCCTGCTCCAGCTCGGTCACGTCGGTCAGCACGGTCAGGATCCCGAGCCGCTTGTCATCGGGCCCCGCAAAGAGCCGCTTGGTGTAGATCATCTGGTGCAGGCGATCGTCATCAAACCGGATCTCGCCCCGGCCATGAAGCTCCTCTCCGCTCTCCCAGACGCTGGCATCCTCCTCCATCACCCTGGTGCGGATCGACTCGGGCAATCGATCCTGGAGCAACCGCTCATAGGAGCCCGTCAAGTTCTCCCCGCCGAGAAACATCTGCCGATACGCCCGGTTCGTCATTGCCACTTCATAGCGCTCGTTGGTCAGCACCACCTGGTTGGGCAGGGCATCCAGCATCATCTGGACAAACACCAGCTGCTCCTCGAGCCGCCGCTCAGCCTCCCGCCGCTGGCTGATCTGGCGGCGCAACGTCCGGTTCCAGCCCATGAACAGCAAGAGGCAGAGCAGGAAGATGCCGCCGCCGAGGGAGGACCAGAGCAGCACCGTCTTCGGATCCAGTCCCGTCTGTATGGTCAGGGAGAGCCACTTTTTCTCCAGGGCGGAGAGTTCGTCGGGGGGAATGGCGATCAGCACCTTGGTGAGGATCTGCTGCAGCATGGGGTCCTGCAACTGGGTCGCCATGGCGATGGGTACCCGCAGGTCGCTGCCGGAGAAGACCACCTGGTAGCGGTCGCTGAATCCCTTTTGCAGCGACTGCTCCAGGGTGGTGGTGCTCATCAGCACATAGTCGACCTTCTGCTGGTCAAGCAGGGGCAGCAATTCGGCATCGCTGGCCACCGGCATGGCGATGGCCCCCACCTCGTTCAGCAAGACCTGCTCCACCGAGCCCCCTACCATGCCCACCCTGTGCCCTTTCAGTGCCCTGGCGGCGGTGAGCTCGGCCATCCCCTGCCTCGCCACGACCACCCGGTTGATCGACGCGTAGTTGGGGGTAAAGCGGGCAAACTGCTGACGCTCCGCGGTGGGAGTCATGGCCGGGATGAGATCCAGCTTGCGATCCTGGAAGAGCGCCATGCTCTGGGCCCAGCTCCGGGTCGGCACCAGGGTGAACTGGAGCCCGGCACGCTGGCCCATCAGTGTCAGCAGATCGGCAATGAGCCCCTTGAGCCGCCCCCTGTCGTCCACCTCGCTCATCCCGGGCCAATCCGGGGCAACCCCGTAGCGGATGACCGGATGTGCTTGCAACCACGCCTGCTCCTGCGGATTGAAGACGATCTCCCTGCTCCTTTTCACCAGGGCATAGTCGAGGATGTCCCCCGCCTCCAGAATGGCGCGACGCTCGAGGGGAGAGATATCCTCAAGGGCCCGCTCCAGCAGTCCCTGCAAGACATCATTCCTGGGCGCCACGGCCATGGCGAGGGAGGTATCCCTCATCCAGTCGATCCTGGCCAGCGCCATGCCCGCCATGGCTTGCAGCCTGTTCAGCATGGGCAGTTCGGCCAGGTAGGCATCCGCCTTGCCCTCCTTGAGCATGAAGATCGCCTCGTCCCGGCTGTCGGCCGTGATCAGGTTCGAGATCCCCAGGCGCAGCAGCTCATCGCAGGCGCTGACACCGAAGACGCAGACCCAGCGCACCCCATAGGCCTCCTCCAGGGAGAGGCTCTCCCGCCCCCCCGTCAGCAGCACGGCGCGGGGCAGTGCCATCAGCTCGGAGGTAAATTGCATCTGCAAGGTGCGGGTCGGGCTCGGTGCCACCCCGATCAACATGTCGACCTTGCCATCCAGCAAGGCCTGCTGGACCGCCGCATTGTTGACGTAGGCACGGTAGCGAAGGCTCACCCCCAGCCTGGCGGCAATCTGGGAGGCGAACTCATCCAGGGGGCCGGTGAAATTGCCGCGCCCATCGGTATAGACATAGGGTGGCCAGGCCGCCGAAGGCATGCCGACGACCAGTTCATCATGGGTGGCAAGCCAGTGCAGTTCGTCCAGGGTGAAGTTGCTCTGGTCCAGTTGCGCCGGCGCAGCCGCAACCATCAGGCTCCAGAAAGCCAGACCACATAGCAGGATGAGACGACAGCAGCGGCGGAACATTATCAACTCCCATACGAAACGGAGGGGGATCATAGAGTGTTTGGCGCAATGTGCGACAACTAAATTGAGACAATGCTCATCAGGAAAGAAAAATGGCAGGCCCAGGCCTGCCATCCACCAGGTCGGGGGCCATGCCCCCTCCCATCAGGTTATTCGGTTCCCGAGCCGGAAACCGGTTTGAAACTCCCGCTCACGGATGTGGGCGATCTGCACTTCCTTGCCTTCCAGCCCGATGTCTTTGAGCAGGGCAGGCGAAAGGTGCAGGTAGCTGACGCGACGCTCCAGCCGGGTGATCCTTTTTTGAACCAGGGTCTCTACGTGGCGCAGCAGGGCGAGTTCGATAGACATAATATTCTCCAGTTGAACGTGCGGTTCCCCCGGAGAGAGGTGATCACCCTGCGGGACAACCGCGGGTGATGAAAAAAGCAGGTGTTACCTGTCCCCTCCACGCGGCAAATAAAGAGCACGAGTCTTCGCGCTGCCAGAGCAGCGATCGAACGCAACGTTGAACATGGAATGTTGCATGGTCGTCTCCTTACCGTGTGAAAGTTGAACAAGTTGCCGCAGTGTAAAAAAACACCGAATTTTACGCAATATCTCTCCCACCCATATGGGTGGAATGCGGCCAAAAAGAGATTCAATCAAATTCCTGACAACAGCCGGAACTCCTCCAGCGCATAGGTATCCGTCATGCCGCTCACATAATCGAGCAGCAGCCGCACCCGGTAGTACCACTCCTGCTCGCTCTCCTTTTCGAAACGGGGATCCCGGCTCGCCACCGCCAGCCGGTACGCCTTGAGGTGGCGGGCAGAGAGGCGGTGGAACAGCCGCCGGGCAAAGAAGAGCTCGCTCCCGCCGTTGCCTGCGAGCAGCCGCTCGAACTGGCTGGCGGGCAGGGCCAGCAGGCAGGCGTAGGTGGAGAGCACCCCGCGCAGGGCGGCATAGCCTTCCAGCTCCAGCGCCTCCACCTCCGGGCGCATGAACACCAGCTCGCGAGCCACCCGCTTGAGGGTATCGAGTACCCGGGCTGCCGGAGCCTGGCCGTGCAGCAGCGCCTGGGGATAGGCCCCGCTCAGGATCTGATCGTGCTCGGCCACATAGGTATGGGCGGCCAGCGCCACCAGATCCCGGGTCAGATGCTGGCGAAAATGGGGGAAGAACCCCCAACCGGAGGCAAGCGCCTCATCGAGCAGGTCGGCCATGTAACCGCCCTCGTCCGCCTCGCGCAGGGCTGTCAGCAGCTCGCTCTGGGTGAGGATGCGCCTGTCCACCGCATCCTCGAGATCGGCGATGCAGTAAGAGATGTCGTCCGCCGCCTCCATGATGTAGACCAGCGGATGACGGCACCCCTCGGCCAGCCCCAGGCTCTGGCCGAGGGCACGATAGAGGGGTTGTTCGCTGAAGAAGATGCCGCGCTTGCTGGTCCAGCCGTGGTGCTGACCATAGCCCTGGGGATGGTGCAATCCCGGTAGGGGCTGCTGCGGGTATTTGCACAGCGCCGCCAACTGCCCCAGGGTGAGGTTCAGCTCATGGAGGCTGTGCACCAGTCGCAGGCTCTGGGCATTGCCGTCAAACACCAGCAGATCCTGGCGAAGGGTTGCCCACTGGGGGCTCGGCAACTGGTCGTGGGCACGGGCGAAGAGGCCGTCCAGCTCCTGGGCAAGCCACTGACTCATCACCTGCTCGCCGAAATGGCCAAACGGCGGGTTGCCGACATCGTGCAACAGGCAGGACATCTCCACCAGATTGATGAAGGCCCCCTCGCACACCACTCCGGCCGGCAACGCCGCCAGGATGCGGCGACTGATCTGGCGACCGGTCTCCTGCACCTCCAGCGAATGGGTGAGACGGCTGCGCACCGAGGCTTTCACATCGAGCGGGAAGACCTGGGTCTTCTGCTGCAACCGACGCACCGGCGCCGCCTGCACGATGCGGGTGCGGTCCTGCTCCGTCGCCTCCAGCAGGTCTTCGTCTCCCCAGGGGTGAATGCGCTCGGGGGGGATCAAACGGTCATACATGTCGCGGCTCCTTGCCTGAGGCGTCGTGTCTACGAGAGCAGCCAGCGCCGCAGGCGGGCGATGTCACCCGGGTATTCCCGGCGCAGGGTTTCAATCCAGTCTTCCACGTTCTCCCACCAGGCGGGGTGATCCGGGCTCTGGATAAGCTGGGCCGTCTGCTGCAACCGGCGCAGGCCGATGGAGCCCGCCGCCCCCTTGATCTTGTGGGCCTCCTCCACCACACCGGCCTGATCCCTGGCAATCATGTTGGAGTCGAGCACCGCCATGTAGTCCGGCATCATCTTCTCGAACAGCTCGACGCTGGAGAGCAGCACCGGCTTGCCGACCGTGCTGGCGTAATCGGTGAGGAAGGGCAGATCCAGCAGGGCATCCTGATGGTGGACATCGTCCTGCTCGTCCGCCTCGTCCCCGGCGAGATCCGCAAACAGGTGGCCTATCACCTCCCGCACCGCCTTGGAGCCCAGCGGCTTGTTGATCACATCCTGCATGCCGTGATCCCGGTAGTACTGGCGATCGCCGGTGGCATTGGCGGTGAGCGCCACCATGGGGGGCAGGCTGTCGCCGTAGCGCGCGAGCAGTTGCTCCGCCACATCGAACCCCGTCATGTCCGGCAGCTGGATGTCGAGCAGGATCAAGTCGAAATCATCCGGGTTGGCCATGGCCAGCGCCTCTGCACCATCCCGCGCCACCTTGACCTGATGGCCGAGCTTGTTCAGCAGGGCGCAGGCCACGGTGACGTTCAGCTCCACATCCTCCACCAGCAGGATGTCGAGGGAGGGCATCTCGGGCTCCGGGGCCGCGGCCTTGGGCTCGACGCAGTCCACCTCCAGCTCGGCGGTGAAGCAGGCGCCTTCGCCCGGGTCGCTGTCCACATAGAGTTGACCGCCCATGGCCTGCACCAGCTGGCGGGAGACCGCAAGACCGATGCCGGTACCGGTGGCGTGCTTCTTGCCCTGCACCTGATAGTACATGGCGAAGATCTTCTCCTGCTGGGCGCGGGGAATACCCACCCCGGTGTCTTCCACCTCGAAGTGCAGCGCCAGCTTACCCGGTTCATCAGAGGCGTGGGCGAGACAGCGTATGGTGACGCCCCCTTCATCGGTGAACTTGACCGCATTGCCCACCAGGTTCCACAGCACCTGGCGCAGCCGGGTGCCGTCCGCCATCACGAACTGGGGCATGTCGCCGTCCCGGTCGAAGTGCAGGTAGAGCCCCTTCTGCTCCGCCTGGATGCGCGACAGCGTCTCCAGCTCGTCGAGGAAGGCGGGCAAATCCAGCGGAGCCGGCGCAATCTCCAGCCGACGACGGTCGAGCTTGTCCAGATCGATGATGTCGTTGAAGATGTTGCCGAGCGTCACCGCGCTCAGGTGGATGGTCTTGAGCTGCTGCTGCTGTCTGGCATCGAGGGGCGTATCCATCAGCATCCGGCTTAAGCCGACGATGCCATTGAGCGGGGTGCGCAGCTCGTGGCTGATGGTGGAAATGAAGGTGGTCTTGTCCCGACTCGCCTTCTCCAGCTTGTCCTGGTACTGCTTGCGCTCGGTGATGTCGCGACCAAAGCCGAGCAGGCCGAGCCGCTTGCCGAAGCGGTCGAAGAAGGGCACCTTGCGCAGCTCGAAGTAGGCCTTGCGGCCATCGGGATACTCCAGCCACTGCTCATAGGTGAGCGGCTCGTTCTGGGCGAAGACCTGCTTGTCGGTCTCCACCACCTTGCTGGCGATGTCGTGCTTGTAGACATCGAACGGGGTCAGGCCGATGAGTTCCGCTTCCACCTTGCCGGTGAGCTCCTCCATGGCGCGGTTGCAACCGGAGAACTGCTCGTCCTCGTTGCGGTAATAGACCAGATCGGGGGAGCAGTCGATGAAGGAGCGCAAGAGGGCGGTACGCTCCCCCAGATGCAGCTGGGCCTTCTCCCGCTGGAACACTTCGTTTTCGAGATCCTCGATGGCTTGCTGGCGCAGGGTCTCGGCCCGGTTGGTCTCGGCGATCTGGGCGTTGAGCCGGCTGATGTTCTCCTGCAACTGGCTGTTGAGCTCGAGATCCCGCTCGCGCATGTCTTGCAACTTGCGCACCATCCGGGTCAGCCGCTGGCGGGAGTCCTCCAGCTGATCCACCACGATGGAGAGAAAATAGACGGCCCAGGGGGTCACCAGCAGGCCGAAGAAGACAGAGCGCACCAGGTCGACGATGTCCACGGTGCCGCGCAAAAACAGGGTCACCCCCATCTGGATCGACACGGCCAGCACTATGATGGCGGTGGCCAGGAACATGCTGAAGCGCACCAGTCCCAGCTTGGTCATCAGGTCGACGTAATATTGCGCCCAGGATTTGATCTGCTTCATCTCGTTGTTTTCTCCCCTTTTCTTGCGCAAACAGGATACCAGTACGGCGCCATGAACTCTTGTCCGTCGCGTATTCAATTATTGATTAACGTCACACTCCGGCTGGGGTAGCATGCCTGCCATGCCTCAGTCAGCACCGGTTCCACCGGGATACCGGGGCGCACTGTCACCCTTCTCATTCGTTATGTCAGGAGCATACCCGATGCGAAATCATGTTCTGTTGAGCCTTGGCCTGCTGGTCGCCACCACCGCCCACGCCGATCTGGGGGAGATCCCCCGCCAGACCGGCTGGTCCGGTTTTCTGCTGGGCGGGGTCAATGCCGGCAGCCACAAGTCCAACTTCTATGCCGGTGACGACAGCAACAGCCGTATCGATGATCTGGGCTCCCCCGGCCGCGAAAGCGGTCTGAGCCCGCTGCTCAATGCCGATATCCGCTACACCTTCGCCGATACCCGCACCCAGGTCTTCCTCGGCAACCTCATCCAGGACGCGGTGCGCTTCGACTTTACCCAGCAACTCGGTCTGCGCCAGGAGATGGGCGACAAGGGTATCGTCGCCACCTCCCTGGTGTTCAACCTCATGCCGGTGGAAGTGTGGAGCGATCCCTTCGCCACCGGCGTGGACCGCAGCGCCACCGATCTCACCTCGAAAGGGGTGCGCTTTGCCTGGGACAGGATCTGGGGCAGCAACGTCTACGCCACCCTGACCAGCCGGGAAGTGGAGCTCGACGAGGAGCGCAGCGGCCAGCAATATGACCTGACCCACGGCACCCACTACGCCTCCATGCTGAGCCGCAATGGCAAGGTCCACGACCTGGCACTCTCCTACCAGTACCACTTCGGCGGCGACCAGTTGCTGGAGCCCGCCTTCCTCTACAAGGAGGCCCGCTTGGACGGGAGTGCGGAGAGCTTCAAGAACACCGGTCTGCAGCTGACCTATGCCAAGCGTGCCTCCCAGTGGTCCATCGTGAGCAACCTCTACGCCGGCAAGCGCAAGTATGACGAGGCGAATCCCCTGTTCGGCCAGCGCGCCGATGCCAGCGAGTTCGCCCTCAATGGCACCTTCTTCTGGCACAACCTGTTCGGCATCAAACCCCTTGCCGCCACCTTCACCGCGGCCTACTCCAGCGCCGACTCCGACATCGACTTCTACGATGCCGAGGCGCTTCGCTTCAGTACCGGGCTGCTTTACAACTTCTGACCCGTACCAAGCAAGGAGGCCACCCCCGGGGTGGCCTCTTCATTTGCACAACCCTCGACCATCAGATGCCGAGGGAATCCAGCAGATCGTCGTGCTCGTTGCTCGCCGGCGCGGCCGCCGGTGCCGGTTTGGCTGACTGCTTGGCCTGAGCGATCAGCTCGTCGGGATCCACCTCCTCCTGCACGCCGCCATCATGGATCCGGATAAACTCCGTCTTGTCCATGGCCAGCTCCAGATAGAAGATGTTGTTGCTGGCGGTGAAGAAGGTCACCCGGCGGGTCTCGGGATTGTCGAGGTTGGTGTCGACGCTCAGCATCACCTGCTTGTTGAGCGCCAGCATCTTGGGCTGGTTCTGGGTGATGTGGGTCTGCAGCTCGCGCCCCACCTTGGTGGTGAAGCTGCCGACGATCTGGTTCATCAGCTCGCCCATGACGTTGCTCACCTCGTCCGAGGTGTGGGAGATGGCAAGATCCTCCTTGGAGAGCCCCATGCTCAGCATGTAGCTCTGGTAGAGCTCCATGGCCGCGGCGGCGGAGAAGTTGATCACCACCAGCCCGGAGAAGCCGCCGTCAAACAGCACGAAACAGCCGATGTCAGGCTTGAGGCAGGTCTTGCTGATCCGCTGCACCATGCCGGAGAAGCGCACCTGGGTCTGGGTCGCCGCACTCAATACGCTCGTCACCGAATTGCACAGGCTCAGCAGTACGTCCTCTGTGGTCAATACGGCATCATCCTCGGATCTTGTCACTATCATGGAACCTTCCTGCTGATCGAAATAATGGGGCTGTCACTCGTGTCGCCCATGTCACCATGCACCGACGCGATACGCTAACAGATTGCGTGATCCCGGTGCCCAAAGCGCGAGCCACCTCTCACTTGACTGGATTATCAGTCAGAAATGGCTGAAATCCATCCAGGGTAGCCAGACGGGTTTGCCAACTGGCAGCCGCCCCTTGCAAGGCCTGCTCCTCATAGGGAATGGCGGGACAGGCACCCCAGATGGGACCGGGCCAGGCCGCATCCAAGCTGAAGCGGGCCACGTGGTGCAGGTGCAGCTGAGGCACCAGATTGCCGAGGGCCGCCACGTTGATCTTGTCCGGGCCGAGTGCCCGCTCCATCAGGGTGGCGACGGCGCAGGACTCCTGCATCAACTGCTGTTGCTGCTCGGGGGCCAGATGATGGATCTCCCGCAGGTTGGCGACCCGGGGCACCAGAATCAGCCAGGGATACTGGCTGTCTTTGGCCAGCAGGACGCGGCACAGGGGCAGATCCCCGAGTATCCGGGTATCCGCCTGAAGGCGGGGGTGCAATTCAAACATGGGGGCCTCGCTGATCAACATGGGCACATCGGGAATCAAAGATGTGCCCACGTTACTGCAACGGGGAGCAAACTTAAAGGCGCGGCACGGCCCAACCGATGAAGCGCTTGCGAAGCGCGGGGTCCGCCTGCAGGAAAAGCTGCTGCAACTGCTCTTCCAGGGCGCTGGCCGACACGGAGGAGGCCCGGGGCGTCGCCACGGCGGCCGCAGTCACATCCGCCGCACCGGCAAGCACGGCAGGCCCCTCGCTGCGGTTGTACTCCATCAACCTCGCATGCCAGTCCATGCCGATCTGCATCCCCTGCACCATCAGCGTATCCTGGCGCACCTCGAGGGGCTGCCCCCCCGCCACCAGGCCCAGGACAGGGGCCCTGGCGTAGCGTTCCATCCCGGCCTCGTCCGCAGGCACGGGAGCCTGCAGGCGCACCGACTGCCCGCGGGCCTCATAGCGAAGCACCTGGGGCTCGGAGCGAACCTGGCGATCGTTGTCGCTGCTGTTGCGACTCGGGATCACCCCCTCGTAGCGCACCAGCAGTTGCTGCTCCCCGTCGGCCAGCACGGCATGCTGCTCGTCCTGCACCTTGCCGGCGCTCACCGCCAGGATCTGGAAATCCCGGGGCACCTCGACCCTGACCTCGGCCTGCACACCGCCGCAGCACAGCAGCGCAACCCCTGCCCAACCCTGATGACGCTTCATTCCCTGACTCTCCTTTCGCGATGAAGGGCGCAGGGTAGCAGCCCCAGATGACAGAAAAATAACGGGATGCAGGCTCACCCCAGCAGATAATGGGGCCGCTCGGCAAACCACTGGGCCAGCACCTGCTTGAACAGCCGGATCTTGCGCGGCACCCGGCGCTGCTGGGCGTGCAGCACATGGATCGGGTGCAGTCCGGTCTGCCACTCCGTCAGCACGGCCACCAGCTCCCCTCGGGCCAGGCTGGCCTCCACCAGCATCAGTGGACACTTGGCAAAGCCCATGCCCGCCCGGGCCAGTTGCAGCAGGGTGCTGTAGTGGTTGGCCCGCACTCGCCCCTGCACCAGGATGTGCGCCTCCTCCTCCCCCTGGCGAAAGTGCCACTGCTCCCAGTCCGGGTTGTGGCCCTGCAGCAGGCAGGAGCGCCCCCCCAGCTCATAGGGAGTGGCGGGGATCCCCTCCCGCGCCAGCAGGGCGGGGCTTGCCACCACCACATCCTTGAGCCTGCCGAGCGGCAGGGCCACCAGGTTGTCGGGGATCAGCTCCATGGCCCGCAGGGCGATGTCATTCTCCCCCTGGCTCATGTCGATCATGGCATTGGTGAAGTTGAGCTCGACCTGGACGCCGGGGCAGAGCTCGGCAAAACGGGCGAGCAGTTCGCTCACCATGCGGTCCCCCGTGCTGACCGGGCAGGTGAAGCGCAGGCGGCCGCTGTCCTCCTCGGTCAGGGCGCGGATCCCCTCCTCCGCCTCCCGGGCCAGGGTAATCCCCCCGAAAAACCAGGGTGCTCATAAGTAGAATTTTCCCGTACCTTGAACGCAGGAGGTTCTACATGAAAACATCACGCTTTAGCGATACCCAGATCATCGCCATCCTCAAACAAGCTGAGGCTGGAGCTCCCGTCCCGGAGCTCTGCCGCGAGCATGGCATCAGCACGACCACCTTCTACAAGTGGCGTTCCAAATTCGGGGGGATGGATGCCTCCCTCATGGCTCGACTCAAGGAGCTGGAGGACGAAAACCGCCGCCTCAAGAAGATGTACGCCGAGGAGCGCCTCAAGGCAGAGATCATCACCGAGGCCATGGCAAAAAAGTGGTAACGCCATCTGCCCGCCGGGAGATGGCGACCAAAGCCGTGACTCACTACGCCATATCCATCCGTCTGGCTTGCCGGATCTTCAAGGTCAGTGAAAGCTGCTATCGCTATCAGCCCGTGCTGGTCGATGAAAACCAGGAAATTGCCGATTGGCTGCTACGTATCACGGCCAGCCAGCGCAACTGGGGCTTCGGGTTATGCTTTTTGTACCTGCGCAACGTCCAAGGCTTTGGCTGGAATCACAAACGGGTATACCGGATCTATCGGGCGCTGGAGCTCAATCTGCGGATAAAACCCAGGAAACGGTTGGTTCGGGCTAAGCCAGAGCCGTTGGCGGTTCCCGACCAGCCTAATCAGTGCTGGTCGATGGACTTTATGCATGACCAGCTCAGCGATGGCCGCTCGGTGCGGCTGTTTAATGTGATCGATGACTTCAATCGTGAAGCGCTGTGCATCGAGGTGGATTTCTCCTTACCCGCCTCACGAGTCAAACGGGCGCTGGAGCAGGTGATCACGTGGCGAGGTAAGCCCGCCATTATCCGATGTGACAATGGCCCGGAATACATCAGCGAAGAGCTCAAGCGATGGGCGAAACAGGAGGGGATAACCCTGGGCTATATCCAGCCAGGAAATCCGCAGCAGAATGCCTACATCGAACGTTTTAACCGCACGGTGCGCTACGACTGGCTGGGCCATTACCTGTTTGAGTCACTGAATGAACTACAGGAGTTTGCCACGAACTGGCTGTGGGTTTATAACCATGAGCGGCCCAATATGGCGCTGGGTGGCTACACGCCGAAACAGCGTCTGGCACAGGCCGCATGACCTCTACTTTTGAATGCCCCTAAAAATGGGGGGATTACC
>NZ_JBFOCW010000046.1:0-9384 GCF_040908005.1 Aeromonas sp. s1(2024)
GTGGTGGTTTCATCATCTGGGCCGAGGAACTGATAGGCAGGGCGAGCACCGATCCGGTTATTGCCCGGATGGCGCCATGCCCGTTCGTCTTGTTGAGAGAGGGGGGCGAGGGTCGAGCGCATAAACACGAACCAGCCCAGGGTCATCATCATGGCGGGTGCTCCTTAATTGCGGTCGGTCAGGGAGGCGCGGCCATTGGCAGCGGCCTGCCGTTCGCGTCGGTCCAGTTCACGGCGCACCTCTTGCGCCACATCCGCGCCGGATTGCCCCGGTTGCTGGACGATGTGGATAGGGGCGTTGATCTTGGTGGTGGTGCTGCCTCTGGCGACTGGGCGCGGCGGCGTCACGATGCGCGGACCGTAGCCGGATCCCCCGGCCATGGCGGCAGTGTTGTAGTTTCCGGTGAGGTAGCCTGACGGGTTGACGTTGGCCGTGACCGAGCCACCCCCTTTCATCCAGTCTGGCAGCAGGTCTGTGATGCCTTTTATCTTGGCTTTCAGGCTTTCCCACTTGGCGCTGATGCCATCAACCAGTGAACTGATTAGCGCCTTCCCCATCTCCAGAGCCTTGGCTGGTAATGTGCCGATATAGTCCCAGAATTCCATGGTGGCAGTCTTGCAGGTTTCCCAGACGGCTTTAAATTTCGGCCCCAGCTCATCCCAGTTTTTGTAGACGTAGTAAACCGCATAGGCGAGGGCTGCCAGCAGCCCGATAATCCAGCCGATCGGGGTGGTCATCATGGCAATACCCAGTCGGAAGATGCTCGCAGTGAGCCACTTGAGTGGACCTATCAGCATAGTGATCACCTTGCCGAGGAAGGAGCCTTTGATACCCAGAATCCCGAAGGTCAATTTCATGATGGCCATGGGCCCCAAGACGGCGGCCACTGCCAGCGACAGACCGCCGAAGGCGATGGTCACTGCGGAGAGGATGCCGCCGACCTTCATCAGGGTGTTGGAGAGTTCCGGGTTTTTCTTCGCCCAGTTACCGAGGCGCTCGGACAGTTCGGCGATCCATTCCGTGATGGCCTTGATTTCAGGGGCGATAGCTTCACCGAAGTTGACCATGGCGTTGGTGAAGGTGCCGGTGGCGGCATCCCACAGGCTGCCCAGGGTGCCGAGCTGGGCATTGACCCGCTCTTGCAGGGCGGCTTGGTCGGCCATCTTCTTCTGGGTTGCGCGATAGCCATCCATCCCTTTGCTGATGATCAGCTCCAGCACCTGCAGGGTTTCAGCATCGTCGCCGTAGATGCCCTTAAGGACTTGCAGGCGGCGCTCGGTGTTCACCCCCTTTAGCTTGGCTAGCTGGGCAAACATGTTCTCCATCCCTGCGAATTCACCCTTGCCGTCGGTGAAATTCAGCTTCAACCCGGTGCCTTTCGTAGCCTTGGCAATCTTGCCGGTGTTCATGCTCATCTGTAAAACTTTGCGGTAGGCGTTCCCTGATGACTCGCCCGCCATGCCAGCCTGATCGGCCATGATGACCAACGGGGCCAGTACCTTGGCGGCCTCAAGCCCTGACTTGCGCAATATGCCCAGGGCCGGGGTGAGTTTGGTGAAGGCGCCCAGCATGTTGCCGCTGTCAACGCCAAGGTAGAACGAGCGCTGTATGGTATCCATCAGCCCCATCATGTCTTGCTCTGCGGTGCCGGTGGCATCCTGCAGTTTGGCCGCAAACAGCGCAGCTTGGTCGAACGGCATTTTCAGCTGCACACCGAGGTAGGCAGTCGCCTCCCCCAGGCCACCCAGGATGGATTTTGCGCTCATCCCCTGCTGGATCAGCGTGCTCATCATGTTCTGGAAGTCCGCCGTGGTGCCCGGCAGTTTGTTGCCGAGCTTGGTGGCCAGATCGCTGATGGCTTGGAACTCCTGCCGCACCTGGCCGCCCTTGCCCATCATGGAGACCTTGAGGTCTACGACCGATGTTTCAGCTCTGGCGAACTCGATCACCGGCTTGAGGGTGGTCAAGCCCATGGCAGTGCCGGTCGCCAGTGCCGTGGCGCCGTGGCCTGCTATCTGGCCGCGCAGCTCCTGGGTTTGGCGGTAGTTGGCTTTGACCTGATTCATGCGTTTTTGCTGTTCGGCAATCCTGTCCAAATCAGCTCTTTGCTGTTTCAGTTTCTCATTGGCGGCGGCAGTTGCGTTTTTCAGGCGTTCCTGTGTCTTGGTGAGGTCTTTTGTCCCCATTGTTGCCGTCTGGAGCGAGAGTTTCATTCCCTCATATTTGGAGTTCATTTCAGCCTGCTTGGCTGTTAGTTCCTTCACCGCTTTCTCTGCCTTGTTGTACTCATTGACCATCATTCTGGTCGGATTGGCGGTGGCTGCGATTGTTTGCTTTACCTGCTCGAAGCGGTCTTTTGCTGTTTGCAGGTTGGCATTGGTGACGCCCAGCTGGGCGCCCAGCTGCTTGAAGCCATCAATCTTTGCACTCTGTTTTTCCAGATCGCGGACTTTGGCTTTGGTGTCGGCGAGGTCTTTGGCGGTGATGCGGCTCTGGCCGCTGACTGCTTTGAGGGGGGCGGTCAGTTTGTCGACCGCCCCGAGCAGGATTTGCAGTTTGAGAGGGTTCATTGTTCGTCTGCCCCGTTGATGCGGTTGTGAATCTCAACGAGGCGTTGGTGCCAGCCCATCAGCTCGCTGATCTCCATGGCCGCCATCTCGGACGGCGGCCAGTGGGCGATGATGGCGATCTCTGCCATCAGGTCATCTATGCAGTGAGGTAGGCCTCCTGCTGCGAGCCCATCAAAAAACCGACCACCACTACCCCGGCTTTGAGCAGGTCAGCCGGGTCCATGTCGTTGACTTCCTTTTCGGTCAGGTCGGTGATGCGGGGCAGCAGTTTGATGAGGGTATCCACGTTCATCTGGACGATGTCCATCGTGTTGAGCCCGCGCAGGTGGCCCGCCTTCTTGGGGCTGCGGATGATCAGGCTGTTGAGGGTGTTCTCGCCGCGCTGGATCGGGGTGTCGAGGGTGATTTCTTTCTGTTCCATGGTGCTTGTTCCTGTTGTGGATGTGGTGAGGGCGGCACTTTCTGTTGGGATAAGGGCCGCCCGTTGGGTTGTTGGGTGGGTTAGAGGCCGATGGCTTTGCGGTGTTCGGCCATGCGGTCGACGCCGTCGGGGCCAATCTCGACCATGTTGATCAGGTCAATCTCGTGCATCACCCGGCCGTTGATGGTCTCTTTGTAGTAGGTGTTGACCATGCTGACCTTGGCCTGGGTGTTGTCGCCTGCCTTGAGGGTGCCGCGGTCGAGCTCTTTGAAGCGGCCACGACAGACGATCTCGACGGCGACCACTTCGCCGGTGTCATCACGCTGGACTGATCCGGCAAAGCGCAGGCTGGTGCCGTCGGCTTTGGGCTCACCCATGCAATTCAGCAGGGGTTCGCCGTAGCCGCCGAAGGTGAATGAGACATCGAGGGCGCTGTCATCCAGCCCCATGTCGATGTTGACAGCACCCCCCATACCGCCGCCGCGATAGGCTTCAAACTTGCGGGACAGCTTGGCCGGGGTGAAATCTTCCGCTTCACCGACCCAGTTATCGCCATTGAGGAAGACGTTCAGGCGTTTGAGTTTGCGTGGCAGTGCCATGGTGGCTCCTTATGCGGCGGCCGCGACGCGGGCGCCGAAGTCGATGAGGTAGGTGTCGGTGATGCGCTGGATGAAGCCGAGGTCTTCGAGCGGCGGCACCGGGGTGTAGTTGTAATCGATGCGCAGCTTGCCGGCCTTGAGGGTGTCTTTGTCGTTGAGCTCCTCGTTGTACCAGCAGTCAAAACCGAGCAGGTAACCGCCTGCCACCAGTTCGCGGCCTTTGGCCTTGATGCCCTCGACGATGTCCTTCACCAGGGTGGGGGTGAGCGGTTTGTCGTTGGCCCACATGTGTGCCTCGGCCATGGTGTCGGCCAGGATCTGGGCGGTGCGGGTGTAGTTCTCGAAGGCGAACAGCGGGTCATCGGAACAGGTGCGGTTGCCCCAGTAGCGGAAGCCGTCCGCCCGGATCAGGGCGGTGACTTCGCTCGCGTTGAGCAGGCCGACCTCGGTGTCGGGGTCTTGCAGATCCCAGAACAGGGCCTTGGTCATGCCATCGACCCCGGTCACGCCGACGTTCGACAGGGTCTTGTGCCAGCCGATCTCCTTGTCGATGAATGCCCGCATGGCGGCCGCCTTGAGGCAGGCATCGAGCTTGATGCTGGCATTGGCGGCGGTGTCCCAGGCGGTCCAGTCGCCGTGGATCGGCATCAGTTCGCGGCTGGAGAAGTTCTCGCGGTAGGCGAGCGCCGCCTCGACGGTGTCGGCAATGGTTGGCACATAGGCGAAGGCGCGCAGCTTTTTGGCCGCACCCGCCAGGGCAGTGGCGATGGATAGGGTGCAGTTGTCCGGCACGCAGAGGATGCGCGGCTTGACGCCCGTGACCGGGGCGGCCCGCTCCAGCGCCTTGAGGCCGGTATAGCTGCCATCCGGCAGTATGGTGCCGATGATGTTGCTGGTGAGCTCGGCGGCGTCGGCACCATCGGCCACACGCACGGCGATGACGATGGTGTTGACGGTGTCATAGATGGTTTGCAGCGAGCGTTTGAGGTTGCCGGTGCTGCCCGCCTTGGCGATGGCCGCCGGCAGGTTGGCAATCAGCACGGGTTTGTTGAGGGGGAAGTAAGCGGCATCCGCATCGCTGCCGGTGCAGATGATGCCGATCACCGCCGTGGCGACGGTGCGGATGGTGCGCGTGCCCTCGTTGACTTCCACGACGCGCACGCCGTGGTGAAATTGGTCCAGTGCCATAGGTTCTCCTGTTGTCCGGACGGAGCATTCTGTGCGTAGGTAATGCCTGTGATGCGAGCAGGGTCAGGATGCAGGGGCAGGGGATGTCTGGCGAGCGGCGGCCAGTGTGTGAGGGCCGTACACACTGGCGAAGCGGTGACAAGGTGACGGATGACGGCAGTCACGAAACACCCCGCACAGGCGGGGTGGTTGGCGGTGAATCAGTCGGTGAAGTAGCTGATGGTAAATGCCAGCCTGGCATTGTCCGACACGCTCACGACATCGGCATAAGGTTGTCCTGGCGCCACACCTCGAATGATGGCGAATGGTTCACCTTTAATGCAGTCGATCACAAATTGGCGGGATGTATCAGGGAGGTTGACACCAACAATCATGCCTATCGCCCCTGATTGTTCCATGATGCTGGATGATGTCGGGAAGGGCAGGTTTACGCCTATGTACCCATCCATCGCAGGGTCTATATTTTTTACTCCCATGGCTACCTGAGCAATAACCAACCGTCCCATCTTCACATAGTGGCCATGGCGATATTCATATTCATTCTGGCCTGAGTGGCTGTACCCAGCAATTGATGGTAGCCATGTGCCATGAACCCCCGGTTCCAGTGCTGCTTCAGAGACTCCCAGCAGTCCATTTAGTTGCCTGACGACATGTTCGAAGATGGCCTGATGACCGGCATCATTGGGGTGTACCCCATCGATATACATATTGTTTTCAAGCAGGTCGAGCGATGAGCAATCGATCACCATCACCCCCAGCTCTGCGGCAAGCAGCCTAATGGATGCAGCGTATTGAATGTGGCGGGCTTTTGCGGCTGGCCAGATATGTTCATCTGCGATCGGTGGGATCATGATGGCGACGACATTGTCGCCATGATTGAGGGTGACCGCGATATTTTTGATGTTGGCTTTCAGCTGGTCTGGCGTGGTGGCTTTACCACTGTTGTAGATATCGTTGGTGCCCAGAGCAATGATGAACAGGTTCTTTTTTGATTCGAAAAATGCCCCCTGTCTTTTGATTGATGCCAGCCGTTCCGGTGTATTGAAATCCGTACTTGATGCGCCCGAGAAGGCCATTCTGTTGATGTGGATCCGCTCATCTGCATGGTTCAACCTGATTAGGCCTGTCAGCGTCACATCACCATCAACGGCCTTGATAGTATGGCGGCCGTAACCTCGACTGGCATAGAGTGATGGGAATGTCAGGGCATCCACTATGTTCTCCCCTGCACAGTCGATGGTTTTATAAACCACGCCATCCTTCATGAACTGGAGCTTGCCTGCCGAAGGGGTGCGGTTGAAGTAGACCTCGACAAACTCGAAGTCGCCGTAGAAATACAGAGATGACAGGTTTTCCATCAAGAGTGCTTTGCCTATTGGCCCGGCATCGGTGATGGATGCAGGGCCACTTATCTCGACGCCATATTTGCCGGAAATCTCAAAATTGGAGATGATCTCGGCATCCTGTCCCTGCTCCATGTCCATGATCATTTGGTAAAACATCGAGTACCAGGACTGGGGAAAACTGGATGCGCCAACGCCCTCTGTGATGCTGTCACCCAGTACGTTCACAGAGCCGTAGGACGCCTTGATCAGTTGCAGGCAAGAGTGCAAATCTTTGAAGTTTCTGAGAGCCGTTTTTTCTTTCTCTTTATCAATGGTTTGGCTCAGGTATGCCCGTGACACCATTGCCTGTGACGGGTCGACTATTACTTCCACACTTGCCGAGTTACCGATGGCAATGACCATTTCCAGTGTCATTGTTCTGCCTGAACCCTGTGCCATCACTGACTTGTAGCTTGCGGGAGTATTGGCGACCGCGATCAGGTCGCCATCTGCATCGAACAATCCCAATTCATAGACCCACCACCCCCCTACTGTTTCGGACAAGAACATCTCGGCGATGCGTTGATTCGGGTTGTTGGGATCGACTTCCCATGAATTGATATCTGTCCGGTAGACTTCATTGACGAGGGTGGTCTGTTCCTCGTTCGGTGTGGTTTCAGCACCGTTCCCATCACCCACCGCCATGTGAGTAATGCGCAGAGGAGTGGCGCCCGCAGCCATGGCCAGCTTGTTGATGCCTGTCTGAGTCAATATGGTTTTGTAAATCTGCATGGTTACTCCTGTGTCGGTAAAATGCGCAGAGACTCATTGATGACCGTTGCGCAGCCATAATTTGCACCGCCGCTGGTCGCAACGGTTTTTAGCTCTGGATGGATTGATATTTTGTCGCCTGCCATGACTTCCGCCCCGATCGATGACCCTCCATTTGACTGCATACTCATGTTGATGCCCGTGATATGCCGGGTCATTGGCTTGGCGTTGTAGATCAGGTTCTCTATTTCTTCGTGTAGTTCTTCCGAGATACCAGAGCCGTTTAGCCTCAGATCGATACTGAATGTGCCAGGGGGGTTGTCATGTTCCGTTTGCCACCATTCCACCACGTCAACCAGAAACCCCATTGGCTCAATGACTCGCCTGATTGCACCCACGGTGCCCTTGCGGCTGTGGACGAAGTAGCTATTGGCGATGACCTGGCGCTTGGTGGCCTCAGGCCATTTGTCATCCCAACGGTCGACGCTCCAGCTGGCGGCCAGATAGGGCAGCAGGTGGGTGGGGCAGGTCCAGGGTGACCAGAGTGAGCGGAACGGGATCGGCAAGGCCTGGGCATTGGCACCCGCCGTTGCCAGGCTGCGCTCGGTGCGGGTGGTACTGGGCGGCAGGATGGCACTCATGGCGCTCGCTCCACGGTGAAGCCGGTGCAATAGGCGGCCTGGGTAGGACTGGGGGCGATGTCTGCCCAGCCGATCAAATCGACCTTGCGCACGCCCTGCACATGGAGGGCGGCATCAATGGCAGAGCGTGGCACCTCGACCCCGATGCGGCGGCGCGGGTTGATAAAGGCTGCGAGCTGGTCACGGGCTGCCTGCAGGATCACATCTGCCTCGGCCCCCTGGCTGCTGATGTGCAACTGGGCGGTGATGGTGTAGGGGAGGATGCCGGCTGCCTGCACGGTGAGCCGGTCGGCCACCGGCCGCTTGTCTTCGTGGCTCAGGGCAGCGTCTACCTTGGCAATCAGCGCCGCATCGGCGGTGCCGTCCCCCTCGGTGCTGAGGATGGTGACCAGCGCCTCGGCTGGGGTCGGGCTCGATCCTTTGGCATCGGCGACCTTGCCATCCGCCGAGAGGGCGAAATACTCATAGGCCCCGGTGGGGCCCGCCACGCTCAAGCCATCCCACGCCATCAGGGCGCGCAGGATCAGCGCCTCGTCATCTTCCTTGATTTCTGGCACCGGCGGGGTGGCGGTGTCATCACCCGGCTGGATGATGAGCCGCTGCACCTTCCAGTTAGCCACCAGGTTGTCGAGGTCGCTACCCTTGGCCCAGGCCAACATGTTGGCGACGGCGGCATCGTTGATGCGTTGGCGCAGGATCAGCTCACGATAGGCATTTTCTTGCAGCAGCTTGGTGATGGGCTCGGATTCGAGCGCCAGGGTGGCGGCGATGGCTGCCTGTTGGTCTGCCGGATAGAGGCTGACAAAATAGGCCTTGCGCTCGGCGAGGATGGTCTCGAAATCGAGCACCTCGATCACATCGGGCTGCGGCAGTTGAGAGAGGGTGATGGTGCTCAATTGGCGGCTCCTGTGGGAATGGCAATAGTGGCGCTCTCTGTTCCGGTACCCGGCGCGCCGCCGTCCTTGCGCTGCCAGGTGAGCTCGACGGTAAGGGCGCCATCCATGCCGCCGCCCAGCACATCGACCCGGGTGATGGTGATGCGGGGTTCCCAGTTGATGAGGGCCTGCACGGTGGCGGCCATCAGGCGCAGGCGGGTGGCCTGATGCTGTGGCTGGTCGATGAGGTAAAACAGCTCGCTGCCGTAATCGCGGCGCATGACGCGGGATCCCACCGGGGTGATGAGGATGTCGCGCACCGACTGGATGATGTGGTCGGTGGCGCTGATGGCGCGGCCAGAGGCTGCATTCATGCCGAGCCAGTTCATTGCGGGCCCCCGGAGGTGCCGCTGCCGGTGCTGACATTTCCGTGCTTGTGGGTGGTCACCTCGATGCCGCCGATGGTGGCGCTGGGGGCGGTGATCTTGCCGCCCGCCTCGATGGTTGAACCGACCTTGAGCGCCTGGGTGCATTCCACCATGGGGGTGATCAGCTTGACGGTCACCGAGGCCGAGAGGGTGGCGCGCTTGATGCCGCTAGCATTGAGCGCCCCGGTGGCCGGGTTGTACTCGATGACGGCGCCATCGCTGTATTCGGTGCGGTCGAGATCCGGGTTGTCATCGCCTGCCAAGGGTTCTGGGAAGGCAGCGCAATTGATGGGGCCGACGATGTAGGCATTGCGCAAATCGCCGCTGACCGAGAGCATCAGCACCTGTTCGCCAATGGAGAGGCGATGGCGGGTGCGATTCCTCCCGGCCCGCGCAGTTGCGTAGGGCCGCCAGTTGGTGATGAGGTCGCCTGTCTTGACGCGACATTCCCCTGATCGCACGGCGGTGACGGTGCCGATGCGGATCAGGTTGTCGATCAGGCGTTGGAGTTCAGTCGGGGTCGGTTGCATGGGGCCATTGTTTTGGGCAATGGCGAGTAAGGCGAG
>NZ_JBFOCW010000047.1:0-91610 GCF_040908005.1 Aeromonas sp. s1(2024)
CTGTCGGCGACAGGCCCCGGGAGCACTACCCTTTCAGACCACCGAGGAATTCGGCGCGGGTGTCGGGCTGGGTCTTGAAGACGCCGCCCAGGGAGGTGGTGGTAGTGTAGGAGGTGGAGTCCATCACGCCACGGGCCTTCACGCAGAAGTGGGTCGCCTTGATGCTGATGGCCACGTCCCTGGTGCCAAGCAGGGTCTGCAACGCCAGCAGGATCTGCTGGGTCAGCCGCTCCTGTACCTGGGGACGGCGGGCGAAGAACTGCACGATGCGGTTGATCTTCGACAGGCCAATCACCTTGCCGCGGGGAATGTAGGCCACGTGGGCAAAGCCGTCTATGGTGACGAAGTGGTGCTCGCAGGTGCTGGTGAGGCTGATGTCCCGCACCATGATCATCTCGTCCACCTTCATCTTGTTCTCGATCACCGTCACCTTGGGGAAGGTGGCATAGTCGAGGCCGGAGAAGATCTCGTTCACGTACATCTTGGCAATGCGGTGCGGGGTCTCGGCCAGACTGTCGTCGGCCAGATCCAGTCCCAGCGTCTCCATGATGGCGCGCATATGACCTTCGATTTTTTCCTTTTTCTGCTGGCCGCTCAATTCATTGGCCACCAGAGGTGTCTCAAGGCCCTCGGCCTCGAGCGCCGCCCTGACCAACAGGGCTTCCTGGCTTAAGCTCGTCATCGTGTTTATCTCCCACGCTCAGGGACTGTGCTGGCCTGCGGCATGGTGCCGCGGCGCAATCTTACAGGGCGATTATTGTCATAATTCTGTCTAACTCAAGCCCGGTGCCCGACTTTATGCCAAACCACCCCGTTTTGTCCGCACCGGCCTGCCCATTCGGGGGCAAGGCGCACGGCCGTGCCGCCTCTTCCCCACCTGCCATCCCGCGCAAGCCTCGCCCTGGTTACCCATCAGGAGGTAATTCAACGGGATAGCGCCCCATAATCCGATCACTCCGGGGCATCTGCCCCCCATTACCGCACCTTCGGCCTGCCCATCGGAGCGGATTTTTGGGATAATCCGCCCCCTACACACCAGAGAGGTCATGATGATGGGATTCGATACCGGTGCACTCCTCCCCTTGGACAAGGCCCTGCAAGGGATGCTGGAACAACTCACCTGCTGCTGCGAGACGGAGCGGTTGCCCCTGCCCCAGGCGCTGGATCGGATCCTGGCCGAGGAGATAAGCTCCCCCCTCTTCGTCCCCCCCTTCGACAACGCCGCCATGGACGGCTATGCCGTGCGCCTGGCGGATCTCGCCGCCGGGATGCCGCTCCCCGTGGCGGGCAAGGCCTTTGCGGGCCAGCCCTATGAGGGGGAGTGGCCCGCCGGCCACTGCATCCGCATCATGACCGGGGCCCCTGTGCCCCCGGGTGCAGACGCTGTGGTGATGCAGGAAGAAACGCAAGCCGGCGACAACGGGATCACTTTCCTGACCGCGCCCACGCCTGGCCAGAACATCCGTCGCCGCGGCGAGGATCTGGCGCAGGGCGCCCGGGTGCTCGAAAGCGGCCTTCGCCTGAGCCCCAGAGAGCTGCCGCTGCTCGCCTCCCTTGGCATCGCGAGCGTCACGGTGCGCCGTCCCCTCAGGGTCGCCATCTTCAGCACAGGGGACGAGCTCAAGCCTCTGGGCACCCCGCTCCAGCACGGGGACATCTACGACTCCAACCGCTACGGGGTCAAGGCGATGCTGAGCCGCATGGGCTGTGAGTGCCTGGACCTTGGCATCATCCCCGATGATCCGGCGGCCCTGCGCGCCGCCTTCTTGCAGGCCGACCGCGAGGCCGATGCCCTGATCACCACCGGGGGGGTCTCGGTGGGGGAAGCGGACTTCACCAAGCAACTGCTCGAAGAGCTCGGGGAAATTGGCTTCTGGAAGCTCGCCATCAAGCCGGGCAAACCCTTCGCCTTTGGCCGATTGCCAAACGCCTGGTTCTTCGGTCTGCCGGGCAACCCGGTCTCCGCCATGGTCACCTTCGATCAGCTGGTGCAACCGGCCCTGGCCAGACTGGCCGGTCAGCAGTTTGCACGCCCGCACCCCCTCCAGGCCCTGGCGACAGAGCCGCTCAAGAAGAGCCCGGGGCGCCTGGACTTCCAGCGCGGCATCCTGAGCGTGGGCCCCAATGGCCTCGAGGTACGCAGCACCGGCTCCCAGGACTCCGGGGTGTTCAGCTCCCTCTCCCGGGCCAACTGCTACATCGTGCTCGAACAGGAGCGCGGCAAGGTAGCCGCCGGTGAGACGGTCACCGTCGAGCCCTTCTCGGGGCTGCTGCTGTGAGCGAGATCCTGAGCGACGCCGAGCTCCTTCGCTACAACCGCCAGATCGTGCTCAAATCCTTCGACTTCGAGGGGCAGGAGGCGCTCAAGCAATCCCGCGTGCTGGTCATCGGCGCCGGGGGCCTCGGCTGCGCCGCCAGCCAGTATCTGGCGGTGGCCGGGGTCGGCCACCTCACCCTGGTGGATTTCGATCGGGTGGAGCTCTCCAATTTGCAGCGCCAGGTGCTGCACAGCGACGCGCGCATCGGCCAGCTCAAGGTGGAGTCCGCGGCGACGTCCCTGCGCGCCCTCACCCCCTGGCTCGAGGTGGAGACCCACGCCGCCCTCGCTGACGAGGCGCTGCTCGATGCCCTGCTGCCACGCCATCAGCTGGTGCTCGACTGCACCGACAACGTCGCCATCCGCAACCTCCTCAACCAGCGCGCCCGCCAGCACAAGGTGCCCCTGGTCAGCGGCGCCGCCATCCGGCTGGAAGGGCAGCTCTGCAGCTTCACCTGGCAGGAGGATGAGCCCTGCTACGCCTGTCTCAGCGCCCTCTTTGGCGAGCAGGCCCTCACCTGTGTCGAGGCGGGGGTACTGGCCCCCGTGGTGGGACTGGTGGGCAGTCTGCAGGCGCTCGAGGCCATCAAGCTGCTGGCGGGCATGGGCAAAAGCTACAGCGGCCGCCTGCTGATGATCGACGGTCTGGGTGGCAGCTTTCGCGAGCTGAAGCTTCCCAAACGCCCCGACTGCCCGGTCTGCTCAAGGCCCTGAGCAGTGCCCACAAAAAAGCCGAACCCCCGGGTTCGGCTTTTTTATCTACCTCTGCTGTCTGCTCCCCTCAATGGGTTGAGAGGATCCGCTGCAACAGATGATTGAACCCGGCAGGATCTTCCGCCGGCCAGGCGTGGTGACCATCCGGGGTGTGGATGGTGGCATTGGGCAGTGAGGCGAACTGCTCCACCCGCCGCGCCAGGGGCAGATAGTCGTGACTGGTGGAGATGATGGCCACCGGCTGCCAGAGGGTGCCGAGACGAGCCCGCACCGACCAGCCGGGTAGCGCCTCCAGCAGCGCCTTGTAGGTCTTCTTTTTGTTGCGCACGAAGCGCCCCCGGAAGGTGTGGCGCACCTGGGCGAGATCGGGGCCGGGAAAGAGCTCGCGACCGAGCCACCACGCCAGCGGCCGCATGCCGAACCAGCGCAGCCACTTGAGGCGCATGGCATAGCGCTCCTGCTCCTTTGGCGTCTCCAGCAGAAATTCGCTGAAGCCGTTGACCAGCACCAGCCCCTGCACCTTGTGGGGCAGTTGCAGCGCCAGCTCCAGCGCCACCATGGCACCGAGCGACAACCCCACTACCCAGGCAGGCTCGGGCTGTTCGTCGAGCCAGCGGGCCACATCCGCCGCCAGGGTGGGCACGTCAAAGGGCCCCTCCTGCATGCTCTGGCCGTGGCCGCGCAAGTCGATGGCCACCACCCGGTAACGCTCGGAAAAGCGCTCGATCTGCGCCTGCCAGTCGAGGCTGGAAGAGCCCAGCCCGTGCAGCAAGAGCAGCAAGGGCCCCTCCCCCGCACTGCGCAGGGCCAAGCCATGGGATTTCATTATCTGATTGCGACGCACCCGTCCCCCCTTTCTCGACGCCATGCCGGCCACTCAGGGCCAGCCAATCCGTACTCCGGTCCCCTGTCTACCCCTCTCCCACCAGGCTCACCGCCTTGATGTAGGCGTAGAGGCGCATGGCCGGCGTCAGGGCGAGCCGCTGCGCGGAGCGGCTGGTGATCCGGGCCAGCAGTATCTGCTGCCCCAGCGCCAACTGCAACAGGGTCTGCCCGGGTCGCACCTCCCGCACCTCCAGCAGCCGGGTCTCGAGGCAGTTGGAGAGGCTGGAGTGCACGATGGGCTCGGTGGCGATCACCAGATCCCGCGCCGCCACCTTGATCTGCAAGGGGCCCGCTTCATCGGGGGCATGCTCCATGGTCACCATCAGGGTCTGCTCCCCGAGTCGCAGGGTCGCCATCTGCTCGTGCTCGTCGTAGTGGGACAGGGTCGCCGAGAGCATGACCCCGACGTCGTCGCGACTGGCCAGCGACAGGTCGGTGCGGGCGAAGATCTCCTCGGGGGTGCCCTTAGCCTCCACCCGTCCCTCTGCCAGCAGCACCAGTCCATCGCAGAGCAGGCTCACCTCCTCCATGGCGTGGCTGACGAAGATCATGGGGATGCCGCTCTCCTGCTGCAAGCCCTTGAGCACGTGGGCCTGATGGATGCGGCTGCGCCTGTCCAGCGCCGAGAAGGGTTCATCCAGCAGCAGCAGATCAGGCTCGGCCAGCAAGGCCCTGGCCAGTGCCACCCGCTGACGCTGACCCCCGGAGAGGCCGTGGGCCGGTTGCCCCAGCAGCTCGGCAAAGCCGAGGCGCGCAGCCAGATCCTCTGGCTGCCAGCGCCCCCTCCCCTTGCGAGCCGCCAGTTGCAGGTTGCCGAGCACGCTCAGGTGGGGGAAGAGACGAGCATCCTGAAACACCAGCCCGATGCGCCGCGCCTCGGGGGGCAGGGCTGCAAGCTCGCGCCCCTGCCAGCGCAGGGCATCGCCCGGGGCCCTGTCGAGCCCGGCGATGATACGCAGCAGGGTGCTCTTGCCACAGCCCGAAGGACCGAACAGGCCGAGGATGCGGCTGGGGGGCAACGCCAGATCGCACGCCAGGGTGAAGGGGCCGAAATCACGTCTGGCCTTGAGGTAGAGGCTCATCCGAACAGCCTCCGTTGCCGGCGTTGCAGCACGCCGTAGACCAGCACCAGCATCACCAGGGAGAAGCCCATCAGGCCGCCTGCCAGAATATGGGCATTCTGGTAATCCATCGCCTCCACGTGATCAAACAGGGCAATGGAGAGCACCTGGGTCTCCCCGGGAATGTTGCCGCCAATCATCAACACCACCCCGAACTCCCCCAGGGTGTGGGCAAAGCCCAGCGCCGCCGCCATCACGAAGCTGGGCAGCGTCATGGGCAGGATGATGCGAAAGAAACGCTCAAACGGGCCCATCCCCAGGGTGGCTGCAGCCTCCAGCTCCTTGTTGCCCATGTTGACGAAGGCGGAGGTGAGGGGCTGTACCACGAAGGGGAGCGAGTAGATGACGGAGGCGATGAGCAGGCCGAGGAAACTGAAGGCGAGCGGGGCTCCGAAGGTCTCCCGCCACCAGCCACCGAGGCCGTACTCCGGGGAGAAGGCCAGCAGCAGATAGAAACCGAGCACGGTGGGCGGCAGCACCAGCGGCAGGGCCACCATGGCTTCCACCAGAGGGCGCAGCCGGTGCTGGCTGCGAGACAGCCACCAGGCGAGCGGCGGCGACAGCAGCAGCAGGATGGCAGTGGTGCTGGCCGCCAGTTTCAGGGTCAGCCAGACCGCCAGCAGATCCCCTTCACTCATAGGGTCCCCTCTCGGGTGTCGATAAAAAACAGGGCGCCGTCATGACGGGCGCCGCCTTGGGACACGTCAGACACCGGATCTGGCCAGCACGGAGCTGGCCTGCAGACGCCGGGCGCTTACTGCGGCAGGGCGTAACCCGCCGCCTTGATCTGCGCCTGTCCCGGCCCCTTGAGCCATGCGACCAGGGCATCCACCGCCGCCCCTTTCTTCAGCACCAGGGCCTGCTGCTCGATGGGGGGATAGAAGCTGGCCGGCACCGCCCAGGCTTCGCCGGTCTTGCCCGCCTCCACCAGATTGGCCCAGGCGACAAAGCCCAGCTTCGCATTGCCGGTGTCGACGAACTGCCAGGTCTGGCTGATGTTGGTGCCGGTCAGCACCCGATACTGTTTGGGATCGATCTTGAGATGAGCCAGGGTCGCCATGGCGGCGGCGCCATAGGGCGCTGTCTTGGGGTTGGCGATGGCCAGCTCCCCCTGCCAGTGGCGCAAGGTGGCCTCGTCGGGAGCAGGCCCCCCCTTCTGCCAGAGGCCGAGCTGACCGATGGCATAGGTGAAGCGTTCGCTCCCCTTGCCTTCCGACTCCAGCTTTTGAGGGGTCGCCACGTCGGCCGAGAGGAAGAGATCGAAGGGCGCACCGTGGGTGATCTGGGTATAGAGCACGCCGGTGGCCGCCGAACTGATGACGACGCTGTGGCCGGTCTTGGCGGTGAACTCCTTGCCGATGCGCTCTATGGTGCCCTTGAAGTTGGCCGCCACCGCCACCTTGACCTCGTCAGCCAGCACAGTCCCGCTGTAAATGCCGCTTGCACCGACACCCAGCAACAACACGGATACCCATCTCTTCATTCCGTTGCTCCTTATGTTCCGGCACGGCCGGATCGATTGACACGAGCCCGAGGCTCACTCCCCTTGTTGCCAGCGGGCCAGGGCGGCGTCATCGCTCGCCCTGGCCTCGACCCAGCGTTGCACCCCGTCGGCGGTCAGCTCTTTTTTCCAGAACGGCGCCCGGGTCTTCAAGAAATCCATGATGAAGTGGCAGGCCTCGAAAGCCGCCTCGCGGTGGGCGCTGCTCACCACCACCAGCACAATCTGATCCCCGAGCAGCAGCTCGCCGATGCGGTGAATGAGGGTACACTCCTGCAGCGGCCAGCGCCCGCGGGCCTCGGCCACGATGCCCGCCAGCGCCTTCTCGGTCATGCCGGGGTAGTGCTCGAGGGCCAGCCCCTTCACATGCTCCCCCTGATTGAAGTCGCGCACCTTGCCGACAAAGCTGACAATCGCGCCTGTGTCCTGCCGGGCAGCGAGGCGGGCATATTCGTCGGCCAGCGAGAAGTCAGCCCGCTGCACCAGAATGCGATCTGTGATGG
Organism: Aeromonas sp. s1(2024); assembly: GCF_040908005.1. Lineage (NCBI taxonomy): Bacteria > Pseudomonadati > Pseudomonadota > Gammaproteobacteria > Aeromonadales > Aeromonadaceae > Aeromonas > Aeromonas sp. s1(2024). The sequence continues at coordinate 7,042 of NZ_JBFOCW010000047.1, forward strand.
CTACGTCGCTCATGGCTCAACCTCCGGTCACCGGCGGGAAGAAGGCGACCTCATCCCCGTCATGGAGGGGGGTATCCAGCGGCACCAGGGTCTGGTTGACCGCCACCAGGAGCTTGCCGGATTCGAGCGCCAGCGCCCACTTGTCACCCCGCTCGCTCAAGGCGGCGCGAAGGGCATCGGCACTGGCGTAGTCGCAAGGCAGGCTCAGCTCGTCGCAGCCGACCAGCTCACGCACCTGCGCAAAAAACAGAACCTTGATCATGCCTGCTCTCCTTTGGTCGCACCCAGCTGGAAATGACCGGATTTACCGCCCTTTTTCTCCACCAGACGCACCTGCTCGATCACCATGTCCTTTTGCACCGCCTTGCACATGTCGTAGATGGTCAGGGCCGCCACCGAGGCGGCGGTGAGCGCCTCCATCTCCACCCCGGTCTTGCCCGAGAGCTTGCACAGGGTGCGGATATGGACCCGATTGTGCGCCGCCTGGGGGGCTATCTCTACCTCCACCCGGGTCAGGGCCAGGGGATGGCACAGGGGAATGAGATCCGAGGTCTTCTTGGCCGCCATGATGCCGGCGATGCGGGCGGTGGCGAACACGTCCCCCTTGTGGTGCTGACCACTCAGGATCAACGCCAGGGTCTCGGGGGCCATGGTCACGAAAGCCTCGGCGCGGGCCTCGCGTTCGGTCACCTGCTTGTCGGTGACATCCACCATGTGGGCCTCGCCGCTCTGGTTGAGATGGGTCAGGTTCATCTATGCACCTATCGAAAAATAAGATGGATGATCCGGGTTTACTCCCGGGATCACAGATGGGTCACGAAGTTGCACGGCCGGGTACGGGCGTCGAGCTGATCCCGGATAAGCTGTTCCCAGCCCAGACGGCAGGCGCCGGTGGAGCCGGGCAGGCAGCAGATCAGGGTGCGATTGGCGAGCCCTGCCAGCGCGCGGCTCTGCATGGCGGAGCCTTTTATCTCGGCAAACGAGAGCTGGCGGAACATCTCGCCAAAACCCTGCACCGTGCGCTCGAACAGCACGCCGACCGCCTCGGGCACCCGGTTCTGCTCGTTGAAGCCGGTGCCGCCGTTGATGAGCACCACCTGGACTCCCTCGTCGGCAATCCAGTCGCTCACCTGGGCGCGGATGCGAAACAGGTTGTCGGGACAGAGCGCCCGATCGGCCAGCACGTGGCCGGTCTGGGTCAGGGCCTCGACCAGATAGTCCCCCGAGCTGTCATCGGCAGCGGTGCGACTGTCGGAAACCGTCAGGACGGCGATCTTGAGAGGGATGAATTCGCTGTGTTTGGGTGCCATTGGGGCCATTCCTGTCAATCATTGACCACGAGAGGATGAGGTGAACGCGCCGCACCGTGGTGCCAGCCATGAAAGGAGCCGGTGGGCGCCGCGTTGCCGGGAAGGGATTCTATCAAAAGATGTCTGGCTGGGGGGCGTCATTGCCCATTAATCTCGAAGGCCGCCGGATCCCGGGGATCCGGCGGCCTTCCCATCAGAAGCCTGGCACCCCTTTCATGTCAGGCAGTTGGTGCGCAATCCCTTTGTGGCAGTCGATGCAGGTGTTGGCCCCGCTTGCCAGGTTGGTGGAGTGCATCTGGGCGGCCCGACGCCCTTGCAGGGAGAAGTCCATGTACTCGAAGTTGTGGCAGTTGCGGCACTCGCGCGAATCCGTCTCCTTCATCCGCTGCCACTCCCGCTCGGCCATCTCCCGCCGGTGGGATTCAAACTTCTCGCGGGTATCCACCTTGCCGGTGATCATGCCCCACAGCTCCTTGGAGGCCTGCACCTTGCGGATGATCTTGTAGGTCCACTCGTGGGGTACGTGGCAATCCGGGCAGCTGGCCCGCACGCCGGAGCGGTTGGCGTAGTGGATGGTGTCGCGGTACTCCACGAACACGTTGTCCTTCATCTCGTGGCAACCGGTGCAGAAGGCCTCGGTGTTGGACGCTTCCATGGCGGTGTTGAACCCGCCCCAGAAGATGACGCCACCGAAGAAGCCCATCAGCAGGATGACCCAGAGGGCCGCCTTCGACGGTGACTTGAAGGTGGTCCACAGACGCTTCACAAAGCCGGGTAATTTCATCTATGGGCTCCTCAGTTCAGCGCTTCAACCGGTTTGAAGGTATTGTTCACCAGCGGCTTGGCGTCCGCTTGCGGCACGTGGCACTGCAGACAGAAGTAGCGGCGCGGAGAGACTTCGCCCAGGGTCATGCCGTCGCGGGTCTCGAAGTGGGTGGGGCTTATCTTGGGGGCCTTCATGGCACTGGCGTTCTTGAAGCTGTGACAGGCCAGGCACTTGTTGACCTTGTTGTCCACTTCATAGTTGCGGGTGTCGTGGGGGATCAGCGGGGGCTGGTGCATGTACTGGCGATCGTAGAGGTCGCCATCCTTGCGAAAGTTCTTCAGAGGGGCCGCGTCGGCATCCGTTACCAGATCCGTGCTTCCCCGCTCCGACTTGATGCCCCCCGTGCTGTTGGTGATCTCGGGGACGGCCGCCATCAAGGAACCCGCCATCAGGCAGGCCAGCATTGCTCCAATCAGCTTCTTCATTATGTGTTCTCCGACGTTTTCTCTGCCTTGACGGCAAAACCTACAGTGATTTCAAAAACTTGCTCCGCGCAGACATCGATGCAACGGCCGCAGTTGGTACACTCCTGAGCCGCAATCAAGGGCCCGTGACCACGCCTGGCACCGTGAACGGGGCCGCGCAGGATGGGACGCTCCGGGCAGACCGCATAACAATCCATGCAGTTGCTGCACCGCTCGCGCCCCGAGGCTGCAATCTTGATGAACCCGACCCGGTTGACCAGGGCATAGAAGGCCCCCACCGGACAGAGGTGGCCGCACCAGCCCCGCTCCACCACAAAAAGGTCGAACAGGAACAGCACCGCCAGCAGGCCCCAGCCCGCCCCCATGCCAAACAACAGGCCCCGCAGGGTGAGCGACACCGGGTTGACCAGCTCCCACACCAGCACGCCGGCGATGGCAGGTGCCACCAGCACCATGGCCAGCAGCCAGTAGCGGGTAGCGCGGTTGAACTGACCATTGCCCTTGAGCCCGAGCCGCCCCCTGAGCCAGGCGGCGGCATCGGTGACCAGGTTGACCGGACAGACCCAGGAGCAGAACACCCGCCCCCCGACCAGCCAGTAACCCGCGAGCACCAGCCCGGCCCCGAGCCACAGGGTGGGGATGGGCCACTGGCCCGCCGCCACCGACTGCAACAGGGTCAGGGGATCCGTGAGGGGCACCGTCTCCAGCAGCAGGGAGCTGGAGAGGTTGCCCTTGAGGATCCAGATGCCCGCGAGCGGCCCCAGCAGGAACAGCCCCAGCACCCCGAACTGGCAAAGCCGGCGCAGCAGCAGGAAGCGGTGGGCACGCCACCACCCCAGCCTAGCCATGGCCTCGGCCCCTGGATACCGACTCATAGACCCTCCGGTTTGCGGGTCGGCAGGGTGAGCCTGTCGCCGATGAGGGACTTGCCCGCCTTCGCCTTCTCTTCCCAGCCGAGCCGGTAGTGGTGGCCAATCTCTCCCTTGGCGAGCTGGCGAGGCACCACCTTGATGGCCGCCTCCTCCAGCACGCAGGCGTGCTCGCACTTGCCGCAGCCGGTGCAGAGATCGCTGTGCACCGTGGGCAGGAACATGGCGTGCTTGCCTGTGCGCGGGTTGTGCTGCAGCTCCAAGGTAATGGCCTTGTCGATGAGGGGGCAGACCCGGTAGCAAACGTCGCAGCGCAGCCCCAGGTAGTTGAGGCAGGTCTCGTGATCGATGAGCACCGCCACCCCCATCCGCGCCTGATCGATATCGGTCATGGCCCGATCCAGCGCCCCGCTCGGGCAGGCCGCCACGCAGGGGATGTCGTCACACATCTCGCACGGGACGGCGCGCGCCTTGAAGTAGGGGGTGCCGGTGGTCACGGGTTCAAACAGCCGGGCGAGCTTGAGGGTGTCGTAGGGGCAGGCCAGGGCGCAGAGTCCGCAGCGCACGCAGGCGCCGAGAAACTCGGCCTCGTCGAGGGCGGCCGGCGGGCGCAGCGCCTGGGCAGGCAAAGCCTGCACCTGCTGGCGCGCCACTCCGCCGAGCCCCACACCAAGCAGGCCCACACCGCAGGCCCCCTTGGCCATGTCGGCCAGAAACTGGCGCCGACTACGACTCATCTCGCGCTCCCCCGCCTCAGGCCTTCATGACCTTGACGGCGCACTTCTTGTAATCCGTCTCCTTGGAGAGCGGATCGGTAGCGTCCAGGGTCAGCTTGTTGACCAGCTGGCTCGCGTCGAAGAAGGGCATGAACACCAGTCCCTTGGGCGGACGGTTGCGGCCCCGGGTCTCGACCCGGGTCTTCACCTCGCCCCGGCGGGAGGAGACGATCACCTCTTCCCCACGGCGCACACCGCGAGCCTTGGCATCTTCCGGGTGCATGAAGAGCACCGCATCCGGGAAGGCGCGATAGAGCTCGGGCACGCGACGGGTCATGGTGCCGGTGTGCCAGTGCTCCAGCACGCGACCGGTGGAGAGCCACATGTCGTACTCTTTGTCCGGAGCTTCGGCAGCCGGCTCATAGGGCAACGCGAAGATGACCGCCTTGCCGTCGGGCTTGCCGTAGAAACGCACCCCCTCCCCCGCTTTCACATAAGGGTCAAACCCTTCGCGGTAGCGCCACAGGGTCTCCTTGCCATCCACCACCGGCCAGCGCAGGCCACGGGCCTCGTGATACTGATCGAACGGCGCCAGATCGTGGCCATGGCCGCGACCGAAGGAGGCGTACTCCTCGAACAGCCCCTTCTGGACGTAGAAACCAAAGTGCTCGGCCTCGTCGTTCAGGGCCCCCTTGCTCTGCTCTTTCGGGAACTGGTTCACCTGGCCGTTGGCATAGAGCACGTCGAACAGGGTCTTGCCCTTCACTTCCGGCATCTTGGCAATCAACTCAGCCGGCCACACCTCTTCCACGGTGAAGCGCTTGGAGAACTCCATCAGCTGCCACAGGTCGGACTTGGCGCCTTCCGGTGCCTTCACCTGCTGGTGCCAGAACTGGGTGCGACGTTCGGCGTTGCCGTAGGCCCCCTCTTTCTCCACCCACATGGCGGTGGGCAGGATGAGGTCGGCCGCCTGGGCGGTCACGGTCGGATAAGGGTCGGAGACCACGATGAAGTTGGCCGGGTTGCGATAACCGGGCAGCGCCTCTTCGTTCATGTTCGGGCCGGCCTGCATGTTGTTGTTGCACATCACCCAATAGGCGTTGAGCTTGCCGTCTTTCAGCATGCGGTTTTGCAGCACGGCGTGGTAGCCCACCTGCTCCGGGATGGTGCCTTCCGGCAGCTTCCAGATCTTCTCGGCGATGGCGCGGTGTTTGGGATCCGTGACCACCATGTCCGCCGGCAGACGGTGGGCGAAGGTACCCACTTCACGGGCGGTACCACAGGCGGAGGGCTGGCCGGTCAGGGAGAAGGGGCCGGAGCCTGGCTGGGAGATCTTGCCGGTCAGCAGGTGGATGTTGTAGCAGAGGTTGTTGGCCCAGACGCCGCGGGTGTGCTGGTTGAAGCCCATGGTCCAGTAGGAGACCACCTTCTTGTCTGGATCCGCATAGATCTGGGCCAGCTTCTCGAGCTTGTCCTTGGGCACGCCGGAGAGCTTGGAGACGGACTCCAGATCGTAATCCGCCACGAACTTGGCGAAGTCCTCGAAGCTCATGGGGGTGGAGTCGCCGCTGTCCGGGTTCTTGGCCTTTTGCTGCAGCGGGTTGGTGGGACGCAGGCCGTAGCCGATGTCGGTCACTCCTTTGCGGAACTGGGTGTGCTTGTTGACGAACTCCCAGTTCACCTTGTCGTTCTGGATGATGTAGTTGGCGATGTAGTTGAGGATCGCCAGATCGGTCTGGGGGGTGAACACCATGCCGTTGTCCGCTAGCTCGAAGCTGCGGTGCTCGAAGGTGGAGAGCACGTGCACCTGCACATCCTGGTGGGACAGACGGCGATCGGAGATGCGCGACCAGAGGATGGGGTGCATCTCGGCCATGTTGGAGCCCCACAGCACGAAGGCGTCGGCCTGCTCGATGTCGTCGTAGCAGCCCATGGGTTCATCCATGCCGAAGGTACGCATGAAGCCCACCACCGCGGAGGCCATGCAGTGACGGGCATTGGGATCCAGGTTGTTGGAGCGCAGGCCTGCCTTCATCAGCTTGGCGGCGGCATAGCCTTCCCAGACGGTCCACTGGCCGGAGCCGAACATGCCGACGGCGGTCGGGCCCTTCTCTTTCAGGGTCGCCTTGAACTTCTCGGCCATGATGTCGAAGGCCTGATCCCAACTGATGGGGGCGAAGTTGCCGTTCTTGTCGAACTTGCCGTTCGTCATGCGCAGCATGGGCTGGGTCAGGCGATCCTCCCCGTACATGATCTTGGAGAGGAAGTAGCCCTTGATGCAGTTCAGGCCACGGTTGACCGGTGCATCGGGATCCCCCTGGGTCGCCACGACGCGGCCAGCCTGGGAGCCCACCAGCACGGAGCAGCCAGTCCCGCAGAAGCGGCACGGCGCCTTGTCCCAGGTGATGGCGGTCTTGTCGGTACTGGTGATCAGGTTCGCCGCCAGAGTGGGGGCACTGACACCGGCCACGGCAGCGGCTGCCGCCACCGCATTGGCCTTCATAAAGTCGCGTCGACTCAGCTTCATGACATATCCTCGCATTGCTTAATCACATCAATGACAGCCATTGTGACGAGCCGCGCTGGCTCAGCTCCATGGCGCTTTATTCCTTTGCTCTGGGCTTTTCGTTCATCGAACGCAGACAACAGACCCGGCATCCCGTGTATTACCCGTGGCGGTCAGCGAACGACTCTTGCGCTTCTGCCGCATGACGCCTTATTCCCCATCTTCGGCGTCCATTTCATCGAACTGGTGGTAGATCAGGGCCGCAGAGAGCACCCCGGGCAACCCCTGAATGGTGTCGATGGCCGCCATGATGGGACGCTGGCTCGGCCCCTCCAGGGTCACCACCAGCTTGCCCTCCTCGCTGACGGCGTGGATCTCGGCCCCGTCCAGGGTCGCAATCCGCTCTGCCAGGGCGTGGCGCAGATCGGGCTGGGTCAGCACCACCAGGCTGGATACATGGAACTCTTCTCGCGTCATATCACCGTTTTCCAACTTGTTCGTCTCTTGGGTCATCGCGAAGCCTCGCCACGAGACAGACCGATGCTGATACTGCCCACCGGGCAATCCGCCACGCAGGCCCCGCAGCCATTGCACGACTCGGCATGGATGCCGGGGGTGGGTACGCGCCCCAGCCGGGGGGAAAAGCGGATGGCCTGCTGCTCGCAGCTGTCCTGACAGCGCTGGCAGAACACCTGGGCAGTGGCCAGACAGCCCGCCTCGATATGGGCCACATACTCCCAGGGTGTCTGGGTTGTCGGCCTGAACACCGGCGCCTGGCAGGCGCTGACGCACTCGGTGCAGAAGGTGCACTCGCCGCGGTGAAAATCCACCGTGGGGAAGCCTCCGTCTCCCTTGATCAGGATCTGCTCCGGACAGGCCGCCAGACAGTCGCCGCAGCGGGTGCAGCCAGCCACGAACTCGTCCCAGGAGACGGACCAGGGCAACTGGATCCCGGCCTTGGGGGCGCTCAGGCGTCCCCGAAACAGGCCTCTGCGTGACAAGTTGACCCCGTCGGTCATATCGACTCCTCTTTTCGGGGGCGGATGCCCCCGCGCGGATCCCGTGACTGGCATTTTCAATACCAATTATAAGCGTGGGTGTATATTGCGGCCCTGACAAGTCAGGGGATATACCACCAGGGAGATAAACAGGGGGGATTCTTGCGCTGGATCAAACCCTTGGCGCAATTAGACACAGCAGGGGCAAGGTAAATTACCCCTATGTGAGGATTGATAATTAATCGAAGGTTATTTGAGGTGCACGGCGGCTGTCAGCCGCCGATGGAGGCCAGGTGGGGGGTCATGCCTGCATTGCCTTCATGGAGGCGATGGGTGGCGGCCTTGCCGGTCAGCGCCTGGCGAATACGCCATTGCAGCGCCTCCTGCTGGCTGTCATCGGTGAGCAGATCCCGTAGTTCCACCCCGTTGTCGCCAAAGAGACACAGGTGCAGCTTGCCCTTGGAGGAGACCCGCAGCCGGTTGCAACCGGCGCAAAAATCCTTGCTGTAGGGCATGATGAGCCCCACCCCGCCCCTCGAGTCCGGATGCGTGAACACCTGGGCAGGGCCATCATCGAGGCCGCGCAGCTGCTGCACCCAGCCGCTCTCTTGCAGGCGCTGCTTGATGAGTTCACCGCTGGTATGGTGATCGCGAAACAGGGCGTCCATCTCGCCGGTCTGCATCAGTTCGATGAAACGAAGCTCGATGGGTTTGTCCAGGATCCAGACGAGGAACGTCTCGAGCTGATGATCATTGAGTCCCTTGAGCAGCACGGCGTTGATCTTGACCGACCGAAAACCGGCACTCAGGGCGGCGTCTATCCCCGCCATCACCTCCGCCAGCTTGTTCTCGCCGGTGATCTGGTGGAACTGACGGGGATCCAGGCTGTCGACGCTGACGTTCAGGGCCGTCAGCCCCGCATCGAACCACTCGCGGGCACGCTCCTTGAGGCGATACCCGTTGGTGGTCATTGCCACCTTCTCGATGCCGGGGGTATTGGCCACGGTCTCGATGATGGCCGTGAAGTCGCGGCGCAGGGAGGGCTCGCCTCCGGTCAGACGCACCTTGCGCGTCCCCATGGCGGCAAACCCGGAGACGACGCGACGGATCTCCTCCAGGGAGAGGAAGGACTGGCGCCCCTCACCATCTCCTTTCGGCGGGTGATAGCCGTCCGGCAGACAGTAGGTACAGCGGAAATTGCAGACGTCGGTGACCGACAGACGCAAATAGTAAAAGCGACGGGAAAAACCATCTTCAAGTGGCAACATAAACACCTTTCCAAATACGGGAGGCCAGGGCATTTCTTTCCTGACCCTTTCAGCTCGAACATCGGCTGACGGCGATCTCCCCCTATCTCAATGACTTAGGCAAAATCGCTCGGAGTTCATCTAGTTTTTCGATGCTAGCACAACTTGGAGTACACTCCCATGCTACTTTGTGGGGTCTTTGTGGGTGAAAAGGGAGCCGGTCGGCATGGGAAAATGGTTCAGAGTGCAGTCGGTCAGCAGCGCCATCGGTCGCTCCATGGTGCTGATCCTGTTCATGGCCAGCCTGATCGCCGTGGTGGCCATGGTCACCCTCTTCTATTCGGTTCCCGATGCCAAGGCCATCAACCTGTCGGGATCCCTGCGCATGCAGGCCTACCGCATGGCCTATGAAATCGAGAAGGATCAGGTCGTCCTCGGTCGGCTCGCCCAGTTTGAACAGACCCTTCATGCCCCCGAGCTGCAGGAGACCCAGCGCTGGATCACGCCCGCCTCCCTGCGCCGCACCTATGGTGAAGTCCTCTTGCAATGGCAAGTGATGCGCGAACACATCGAGAATGCCACGCCCAGCCGTTATACCGACAATACGGAACAGTTCGTCGCCGCCATCGATGACTTCGTCAACCAGATGCAGTACCACGTGGAGTTCAAGGTGCGCATGCTGGCGCTGGCCGAGGGGCTAGGGCTGCTCGCCATCATCACCATCGCCTGGTGCACGGTGCGCTTCACTCGCCAGCAGGTGGTGGCGCCCCTCAATCAGCTGGTCTATTGCGCACGCCAGATCCAGCGTCAGGAATTCGATCTCACCCTGCCCCCCCACTGTGAGAACGAGCTGGGAGAGCTGTCGGGAGCGTTCGCGACCATGGCCGACGAGCTTGGCAAACTCTACCGGGAGCTGGAGAGCAAGGTGGAGGAGAAAACGGCCAAGCTGCAACAGGCCAACGACACCCTCTCCTTCCTCTATTCCACCGCCCAGAAACTGCACGCGGCGCCCCTCAGCCGCCGCACCCTGCAAAAGCTGCTGGAGCGGGCCGCCGCCCACCAGCACATCGAGTACATCCGCCTCACCCGCTTCGAGCACAATGCGATGCCGGTCTACATCACAGGTCGCAAGGGGTGGCCGGGGGATCTGGACGCCGTGGTGAGCTTCTACCTGCAGATGGATGACGAGGAGTACGGCCGGCTCGACATGATAAGCGACCACCCCATCGACGAGCGGCTGATGAAGAACTTCTCCATGTTGCTGGCCCAGGTGCTGCACAAGGATCAGACCCTGCTGCAGCACCAGCGCCTGCTGCTGATGGAAGAGCGCGCCGTCATCGCCCGTGAACTGCACGACTCCCTCGCCCAGGCCCTCTCTTACCTGAAGATCCAGGCCACGCTGCTCAAGCGCTCCTTCGCCAAGGGGGACAGGGCCAAGACCGAGGCAGCCATGGAGCAGATCGACGAGGGACTCAGCAATGCCTATACCCAGTTGCGCGAACTGCTCGGCACCTTCCGCCTCAGCATCGGCGATGCCAACCTGGGTGAAGCCATCGCGGTCATGCTCGAGCAGCTCAAACCCCAGACGCACGCCGACATCAGGCTCCAGTACGGACTGACGGACACCGACCTTGAAGCGGGGCAGCACATCCACATCCTGCAGCTGATCCGTGAGGCAGTGCTCAATGCCATCAAGCATGCCAGCGCGCGGCACATTGACGTTAGCTGTGAGACCCTGGCTGATGGTAACATCCAGGTTCAGATTGCAGACGATGGTGTTGGAATAAGGGGCGCAAGCTCGGCGGTGAATCACTACGGTCTCAGCATCATGAATGAACGCGCCAGCAAATTGCGCGGCCAGTTGACCATCAGTGAACCGCCCTCCGGGGGCACCCGCATACACCTGACCTTTCCCACCAGCCTAACAAGAGACGCCTGATGGACGAGATGAAATACAGTGTTCTGGTCGTGGATGACCACCCCCTGATGCGCAAGGGAATTGTGCAACTGCTGGAGTTGGAAGATAACATCGACGTGGTTGGCGAGGCCTCCAACGGCACCGACGCCGTGGCCATGGCCAAGGAGTCCGAACCGGACCTTATCCTGCTCGACCTCAACATGAAGGGGTTGTCAGGTCTCGATACCCTCAAGGCGCTGCGGGCCGAAGAGGTGACTTCCCGCGTGGTGATCCTGACCGTCTCTGACGCCCGCCAGGATGTGGTTGCCCTGCTCAAGGCAGGCGCGGACGGCTATCTGCTCAAGGACACCGAGCCTGACATGCTGCTGGCCCAGCTGGCTGACGTGATGACCGGCAAGCAGATCCTGAGCGAGCCGCTACGTCCCTATCTCGAGAACATCTACGAGCTGGACCACCTGCAGCAGAAGCTGGAGAGCCTGACCCGACGCGAGATGCAGATCATGCGTGAAATCGCCAAGGGGTTGTCCAACAAGCAGGTCGCCTCCGTGCTCCATATCTCCGAGGGAACCGTCAAGGTCCACGTCAAGAGCCTGCTGAAAAAGCTCGAGGCCCAAAGCCGCGTCGAAGCAGCCGTCATGTACCTGGAACAGCGCAACTGAGGTCCAGGCCTCCTGCCAGCAAGGGGTCACCATCCGTGCCTCCTTGCTGGCCCCCTCTTCTTTTCCCCAAATGGCGCGGAACCCGGTGCTCTATTGAGTAGATGGATTATTATTTTCATGACATTGCACGGGAAGGAAACATCGACATGACCTTTGAGCAGATAGAGCTGGTCCAGAAAGCTTGGGGCAGGGTGAGCGCCCTGAACAACAGCTATGTCCAGGAGGTGTATGAAGAGCTGTTCAGATTGTCCCCCGAACTCAGGGCCCTCTTTCCCCCACATCAGGAGCTGCCCGTTGCCAAGGTGTCGGACACCCTGAACACCGTCATCACCAGCCTCTCCCAGCTGGATGCACTGGGTTTCATCATTCGCGATCTCGGCAGGCGTCACCAGCGATTCAACGTTCAGCCCCACCAGTTTGCGCTGCTCAAGCAGGCGCTGACCCAGGTACTGGCACGGCGTCTCGGCAGTGGTTTTACACCGGCACTGGCACAGGCCTGGTCGCAGATGTATGACGAGATAGCCGCCCTGATGCTGGACGGCATGACACAGCACACCGAATTGACCACCTGATCCCCTGGCCTTTGCCCCCAATCGCTGAATGGGTCTGTAACAGGCATTTTGCATGAATCAAATTTGCAATATGCGAAAATAGACTCATTCTGCACACGGGGTATGTTCGGCGCCCTAACACCTCACCTGAATCCCTTTCGCACTACCTTGCTTGCATTCGCGACATCAAATCACAATAGATTGATTTTAAATGGATATTAAAAATAACCACGGGAAATGGCTCACCCCTTCGCCACGCCCCCTCTCTCTGGCACGGTCACTGCATTGTCACATTCAGCAATGACTGATTAGGAGGATGGAACATGAAACTTCAACAACTGGCACTGTTCCCCTTGCCGTCCCATATTCTGCCCGGCGGCAAGCTCCCCCTTCGCCTGTTCGAGCCGCGCCACCTGCAGATGCTCAAGGAGTCCTTCCTCGAGGATCGGGGTTTTGGCATCGTGATGGAAGAGACTACCAGCACGGGTACCTGCGGACGGATTCTCCCGGTCGGAACCCGCGTCAAGGTGACTGATTTTTATACCCTCAACGACGGTTTGCTCGGGGTCACCGTGCTCGGCCTTGAACGCTTCTGCATCCACGAGATGGAAACGGATGACGCAGGCCTCAGGCACGCCCAGGTCGAGCCACTGCCCAACTGGCCGAGTGCGGATTCTGATGTCAGCGACAACCAGCTGGTCAGCCGATTGAGAGAGGTCTTTGCACAATACCCGGAACTGGATGAGCTCTACCCGGACAAGCAGTTCGACGATGCAGCCTGGCTCTGCCAACGCTGGCTCGAGATCCTGCCCATGCCGATCTATGAAAAACAGATGTTGATTGCCAAGCAGAACAGTGAAGCGGCGCGTCAGTTCTTGCGCCGACTGATCGCACAGTGAGTCAAAAAGTGAGTCAACGGTTGGTTTGCAAAACGCGAATTCTCGGCACTGCATTCTTATAATGAAAAAATGAGAATTGCATTTTGCAATCACGGTAGCGATAAATAACACACAATTCAGCTACAGGCCGCAAATAACAGGTTTTGAAAAGTTGGCACGACTTTTTCATATAAAACCGTACAACCCGATTTATCCCGTGCTCTCTTCAGTATTTGCTGAAGAATTGGTCAACCACCAGGTTGACCATTTTTTTTACCCAAAATCGGCCGGCATCACCTGCAATGGCGGAGCAGGCAGCTTCGCAGCCTGGCAAGACTGATGGGTTTGGCCAGAAAATCGTTCATGCCCTGGGCAAGGCAGCGGGCCCTGTCCTCCATCATGGCATTGGCCGTCAACGCGACGATGGGCACCTCGCACCCCATGTCCCGCAGGCGCCGGGTCGCCTCCAGCCCATCCATCTGCGGCATCCGCATATCCATCAGGACAAGGTCCGGCTGCTGCTTCGCCACCTGTGCCAGGGCCTCCAGACCATTGCCTGCCAGCCTCACTCTGCACACTAGCTTCTGCAACATCAGGGATACCACCAGCTGATTGACCGGACTGTCTTCCACCACCAGCACATCCAGCTCCAGTCTGGCGCACTCTTCACTGCCGGGGGCGGCGGCCGGAGCACAGGGAGAGGCCATCCCGGGCAGCTCGAACCAGAAGCAGCTTCCCAGCCCAGGCGTGCTCTGCACGCAAATGTCTCCCCCCATCAGCTGCACCAGCCGCCTGCAGATGGCCAGCCCGAGCCCCGAGCCGGAGAAGCGGCGGGTTGCCGAACTGTCGACCTGATAGAAGGGTTCAAACAGCAACGCCTGATCCTCGGTGGAGATGCCGATCCCCGTGTCGCTGACCATGACCCCCAGCTTTTCCTCCTCCCAGGTCAACGCCAGACGCACGCTGCCGACGGAGGTGAACTTGACGGCATTGCCAAGCAGGTTGCCTATCACCTGGGAGAGGCGGACGGCATCCCCTTGAAGGCGTTCAGGGAGCGTCTCATCCAGATGCCAGTGCAGTGTGATGCCCTTGGCACTGGCCTGTGCCTGCAAGGGCTCCACCAGGGCACGGCACAGCTCGGCTGGCTGAAAGGGTTCACAGTGCAGCGTCAGGGTATGTGACTCTATTTTCGAGAAATCGAGCACATCGTCGATGATGGTCTGCAACAGATGCGCAGAGTGGGTGGCATGGCCGATGAGGGTCTGTTGCGGAGTGTCGAGCCGGCCGTGCTGCAGCAGATCCAGCATCCCCAGCACGGCGTTCATGGGAGAGCGGATCTCGTGGGTCATCATGGCGAGGAACTGGGATTTGGCACGGTTGGCCGTCTCGGCATCATCCCGCGCCCGCGCCAGCTCCTGCTCGCGGCGGATCTGGCTGCCTATCTCCCGCGCCGTGCCCCGATAGCCGAGGAAGCGGCCACCGGCATCATGGCAAGGCTCCGCATTGATCTCCATCCAGCAAGGCCCGCCCACCAGCATCACCTGGGCCCGCATTCCCCGCACCGGCAGATGGTGGGCGATCAGGTGCCGGTAGTGGCTCCAGGCCGGGTCCTGCTTGTCGTGGGCAAAATCATAGAGGCTTCTCCCCGTCTGGCGGGCCAGCACCTCTCCCTGATAGCCAGGGGCAGAGACATAGCTGAGCCTGTGCTGGGGATCGGTCTCCCAGAACCAGTCGGAGGCCATGGCGGCAAAACTGCGAAAACGCTGTTCGCTGGCCTGCAGGGCCAGGGTCTTGAGGTCAACCTGTTCTTGCAGGCGAGCCCGATAGGCGATGTTGACCAGGGCCTGGGAGATGAGCGGGCGACAACGCTGCATCGCCGCCTTGCTCTTGAGATCGAAGGTGCCCGCCACGCTGTGCCGGCAGATGAGCACACCGGAAAACCCCGGTCCCTGCAAGCCTGTCATCATGACGCTGGCCCAGCCCGGTGCCCCTGCCAGCGGCGCCAGCTCAGGCAGTTGGGCGGGATCATAGATGACAAGGGTCTCCCCCTCGATGGCCCTGGAGAAGAGCGGTGTCAGCGACCAGGTCCGGCCCACCTCGTCCGGCTGGGTGCTCAGATGGGTGCTGCCCCCCACGGCCTCCCAGGCAACCACGTCCGCCTGTTCGAATCCGATAAAGGGCTTGAGAGCAAGAATGAGACTCTCCAGTACCTGCTCCAGACTCTGGGCCTGTGCCAGGGTCGCCACCCCGCACAGCAGGGCTTGGGACTCCTCCCGATATCTGGCCTCCCGCTCCCGGCAACGCATCAGCTCCACCAGCGTGGTTTGCAGTTTGTCACCCAGGGTTTCGAGTTCGCTATTGCCTATCATCTTGAATCCAGCACAGTGTCAGCTCTCGAGGAAGATTACGCTCGACACCATGAGGTTGCCGTGTGCCAGCTCACCATGGGGTAATCGTCCCTGTTCACCGAAGGTAAAGGGCGTGATGAAGGGGATCTCACCCAGCCTCTGACTGAATTGACTGACGATGTCCCCCAGCCTGTCCCCCAGTGCCAGCCGACAACCGGCACAAAACACCACCAGGGCGCCAAAGGGGCGCATATTGCTCGCCATGCCATATTCAGGCTCGATATTCACCGCATTCAGGCTGCGCTGCAACAACCCTTCCTGGCTGCTGTACATGAGCAGCAGCCGCTCTCCCAGTCGGGTCTCGGTAAAGAGGCGCAGCCCCTCCCGCGCCGTCACCGCCTCGGGATGGGAGAGCTTGTAGTAGGGCAGGTCATCGAGCATGCCGACCTGACGGGCCAGTGGCGAGAGCGTCGTCTCCCTGAGGATGGGGCCCACCGGCCAGGGCGTCGCACGCTCGGTCCAGCGACCATAGACCCGGGCCGCCGGCTCGTGATCGATGGTCAGCACCTCCCGCCCGTCTATCCCGGTAATGATGCCGCGACACTCGGTGGGTACATAGCCTGAATGAAACTGGAACGCCAGTTGGCAATCGGGGTAAAGCACCGCCAACACGCACCCTTGTGATCCCTCCCCTTCGTCCCAGCACAGCTGCCACTGCCCGACCACGCCGTCGTCTGCCGCCGACCCGCCGACGACGGGAACGGTCGCGCCAAACTCGGCGTCGATCCCCGCGAGCACAACCTCCTCCAGCCCCGGGCTGGTGTGCAGCAACACGAGCTGCGGCAGCTCTCCCGGTCGCCCACCATCGGCGATGGCGCGGCGCAGCAATGCCCGCACATCCGGTTGATCCCCCATCTGGCCAGCCACGCCATAGGCCCCCTTGTCATCATAAAGGGCGGCGACCGACAGGCTCCAGCCATGCCGACCATGATGGCCATCCTGGGTCAGGATACCGCCGCAGGAGCTGCAACCGATCAGCCGGGTATCGGGAAAACGTGCCTTGAGCGCACGGCGCAGTTCCGCCGCCTCGTGTGCTTGGGTAAAATAGACCAGCAACAGCGATGGAACATGGGACGACTGGGCATGCAACCGCTCTGTAACTTGTTGGGCGGCCAGTGGGGTCGTCTCGGCAAGCGAGTGAGCCGTCAGGAAGTTCAACATCGTCTCCTAGGGGTACGGGATGCTGGCATCAAGCAAAAATCATACCCTTATCAAACAATTACCTAGCCATGGAGACTAGAATGGTGCTCACTGGCCTCCCACGGGATCACTGCATGTGGCAGAAAAATATCAATGACTTCGACCGGGTTGTCGCCATCGGCGGCGGGCACGGTATGGGCCGGGTGCTCTCTTCCCTGTCGTTCTTGGGATCCCGGCTGACGGGCATCGTCACCACCACGGATGATGGCGGCTCCACCGGACGCCTGCGCAAAAGCCAGGAGTGCATCGCCTGGGGGGATCTGCGCAACTGCCTCAACCAGCTGGTGACCACCCCCAGCATCGGTAGCCAGCTGTTCGAGCACCGCTTTACCGGCCGCGGCGAGCTGGCGGGCCACAACCTCGGCAACCTGATGCTGCTGGCCCTCGACAACCTCTGCGTGCGCCCCCTGGATGCCATCCGGCTCATCAGCGACATGCTGGAAATTGAGCCCAATCTGCTGCCCATGTCCGAGCACCCCACCGATCTGTGCGCCCACACCGTCTGTGGCGATCAGATCCTGGGGGAGGTCTCCATCGATCAGCTCACCACGCCGCCACGGGCCCTGAGCCTGAAACCGGTCGTGCCCGCCACGCGCGAAGCGGTCGAGGCGCTGAGCCAGGCCGACATGATCATCCTGGGGCCGGGCAGCTTCCTCACCTCCATCATGCCTCCTCTGCTGCTGCGCGAGATTGCGGAGGCGATCCGCAGCAGCCGCGCCATCGTCGTGTTCATCAGCAATCTGGTGGACGAAGAGGGTCCGGCAGGCCAGTTGTCACTGTCCAGTCAACATCGTTGGCTGGAAGAGCGGATAGGCAGCGGCCGGATCGATGCCATTCTGGCTCCCGAGGGCCCCCAGGTACCCGAGCTGCAGCACTGCCTCGTTCGGGCCGAGCTGGGTGAAGCGGCCCTCCCCCACCGCCACGACCGCCTCAAGCTGCGGCTGGCACTCGACACCGTGATCCTGAGCAGGCTTGGCGAGCGCGACATGGCGGGCTGATGCCCTTCTGGATCAGTGAAACTGGGCCAGATGGGTGAAGACCTGGGGCAGGGAGTGCTCCAGCTCAGCCAGCAGTCTGCCGGCCTCTTGCTCATCTTCCCGGCGACAGGCGGACTCCAGATCCATCACCTGCTGATAGCTGGGTTTGGCGCCATAGCTGCCACAGGACGATTTCATGCTGTGGGCAAGACGCGCCAGGGCTGACCAGTCCCGCTGCTCAAAAAGCGGTCTTAATTGGGCCAACTGCTCGCCTACCTCTTCGACAAACACCGAGATGACGACCGGCATCATCTCGTGACCGATATCATCTGCCAGTTGTCGCAGCACTTTCTGATCCAGCCACTCCATCTTCTCTTCCCTATGATGGTATTCAAACAGACCACAATATAGCGGACCCACAGCCCCGCTGTCACCCGTCCTTCGGGCATGCCCGTATCGCTCCGGATGCTCTTGCGACACCAGAATGTGAGCAGCTTCAAGTTATCGGTATGTCAGTCAGAATGGAGAGAGATAAAGGTTGTCACAAAATTAACATTAAAGTAACAATGCAACCCATGAGAATGATGCGGCTCAGCAACACCTCTCTCATCCCTTTTTGCCTGTATGGCTGCTGCGAAGAACCAGGGTAGACATCTACCCTGGTATTTTTTATTTCTGGTTCAACAAGTTGGCTGCATTGCCATATTCCAGCTCGCCCAGCCTGAACAGGCAGAACTCCCCGGGCACCATCTTCACCCAATTCTCGTTGCCGGTGAGCGGCCGGGTGGCGATCAGGGTCACCACATCGTTCGGCGTGGTTTCACTCTGAAAGTCGATGGCCACATCCTCATCCAGCAGACGGGCTTCGCCAAAGGGAGCCCTGCGCGTCAACCAGTAAAGGTTGTTGCTGCAATAGGTCATCACGAACTCTCCGTCCGACAGCAGCATGTTGAACACCCCGAGCCCGCGCAGCTCGTCGCACAGGGTCGCGAGGTAACGGAACATGGCGGGGAAATTTGCCGGCCGTTTGGGGTACTTGTGCTCCAGCCTGTCGAGCAGCCAGCAGAAGGCGTGCTCGCTGTCGGTGTCGCCGACCGGACGGTGGCGCCCGGTCGGCAGCTTCTTGTAACCGGTCAACTGGCCATTGTGGGCAAAGGTCCAGTAACGGCCCCACAGTTCGCGGGTAAAGGGGTGGGTGTTTTCCAGGGAGACACACCCCCGGTTCGCCTGCCGGATATGGCTGACCACGGCACGGCTCTTGATGGGCAGTGCCTGGACCAGCTTGGCGATGGGAGACTGGGCACTGGGTTCGGGATCCTTGAAGGTGCGAAAACCCCGCCCCTCATAGAAGGTGATCCCCCAGCCATCCTTGTGGGGACCTGTCTTGCCTCCCCGCAGCATCAGCCCGGTAAAGCTGAAGCAGATGTCGGTCGGCACATTGGCACTCATGCCGAGCAGTTCGCACATATACCATCCACTCCCTGAATATCTTGACTCTGGTTTCGTCAATCAACCGTCACTGCTGGATGAGAGGGCCGGGATGGTCGCCCATCACCCCCTCTCAATCCCGGATCGTTGATTACTTGGCCATCTCTTTTTCAACCAGCTGGATCAGGATGTGGATCACCTTGATGTGCACTTCCTGGATGCGGTCGGCATAACCGAAGTGCGGCACACGGATCTCCACATCGGCCAGACCAGCCATCTTGCCGCCGTCCTTGCCGGTCAGGGCAATCACCTTCATCCCTTTGGCATGGGCCGCCTCGATGGCTTTGAGGATGTTGCCGGAGTTGCCGCTGGTGGAGATGCCGAGCAGCACGTCACCACGGCGGCCGACGGCCTCCACATAGCGGGAGAAGACATAGTCATAGCCAAAGTCGTTGGAGACGCAGGAGAGGTGGCTGGGATCGGAGATGGCGATGCCGGCATAGCCTGGGCGGTTCTCGCGGTACCGACCGGTCAGCTCCTCGGCAAAGTGCATGGCATCGCAGTGGGAGCCGCCGTTGCCGCAGGAGAGTACCTTGCCTTCCTGCTTGAAGGAGTCGGCGAGCAGCTTGGCCGCCGCCTCGATGTTTTTCAGATTTTGCTCATCTGCCAGGAACGCCTGAAGCACGCTGGCAGCTTCGGTCAACTCATTGCGGATCAGTTCTTGGTACATGGTTCTTGAAATCTCGTCGTCCAACATAGGGTGGCGGCATTGTCGCACAAGCCAGTCCAATCGTCGCCCCCCGCCCGCCAAGATGGGGCGGGCAGCGCGTTATGCCGATCACAGAGCCAAGGTAACAGGCTTGTAAACAGCTTGATAAGTTTGTGCGTATGAATTACAACAGGGGCCACATCCAACAGGTCAGACCTCTGGATCAGTTAACGCCAATTTCCCAACCTCGGCAATTCATGCAAGGAGCAAACAATGACGACGACCCTCACTCTGCTCGGGGTGATCCTGGTGATCGGCGCCATGGCCTATCGCCGTGCGTCCCTGTTCACCGCCACGCTTGCCACGGCCGCCGCCCTGGTCGCCGGCACCTTCTATGGCCATGTGCCCCTGCTGGTGTGGGCGCTGTTCGCGGTGATAGCCCTGCCCCTCAATCTGGTGGAGTTTCGCCGCAACCAGCTGACCAAGCCGCTGTTCAAGATCTACAAGTCCATCATGCCGGAGATGTCCCGAACCGAGAAGGAAGCCATCGAAGCGGGGACGACCTGGTGGGAAGCGGATCTGTTTGCCGGCAACCCGGACTGGAAGAAGCTGCACGCCATTCCGGTCAGCACGCTGTCTGCCGAAGAGCAGGCCTTCATGGACGGTCCGGTTGAAGAAGTGTGCCGCATGGTCAACGACTGGGAAGTGACCCACGAGCGTGCCGATCTCTCTCCCGAGGTGTGGCAATACCTGAAGGACAACAAGTTCTTCGCCATGATCATCAAGAAGAAATATGGCGGGCTGGAGTTCTCCGCCTACGCCCAGTCCTGCGTGCTGCAAAAGCTGTGCGGCGCCAGCGCCGTGCTCGCCTCCACCGTCGGCGTTCCCAACTCCTTAGGGCCGGGTGAGCTGCTGCAACACTACGGTACTGACGAGCAGAAGGATTACTATCTGCCCCGTCTGGCTGTCGGCAAGGAGATCCCCTGTTTCGCCCTGACCAGCCCGGAAGCGGGTTCTGATGCGGGCTCGATTCCCGACTTCGGCATCATCTGCAAAGGCGAGTGGGAAGGGGAAGAGGTGCTCGGCATGCGCCTGACCTGGAACAAGCGCTACATTACCCTGGCTCCCATCGCCACCGTACTCGGCCTCGCCTTCAAGCTGCGTGACCCTGACCACCTGCTGGGTGAGGAAGAAGAGCTCGGCATCACCTGCGCCCTCATTCCGACCCACATCAAGGGGGTCGACATCGGCCGTCGCCACTTCCCGCTCAACGTGCCGTTCCAGAACGGCCCGACCCGCGGCAAGGACGTGTTCGTCCCGCTCGACTTCATCATCGGCGGTCCGGCCATGGCCGGTCAGGGCTGGCGCATGCTGGTGGAGTGTCTCTCCGTCGGTCGCGGCATCACCCTGCCCTCCAACAGCACGGGCGGCGTCAAGATGCTGGCCCTGGCCACCGGTGCCTACAGCCGCATCCGTCGCCAGTTCAAGCTGCCGATTGGCAAGATGGAAGGGATTGAAGAGCCGCTGGCACGCCTGGGTGGCAACGCCTACATCATGGGCGCCGCCGCCAAACTGACGGTCACCGGCATCGATCTCGGTGAAAAACCCTCGGTCATCTCCGCCATCGTCAAGTACCACCTCACCGACCGCGCCCAGAAGTGCATCATCGATGCCATGGACATCCATGGCGGCAAGGCCATCTGCATGGGGCCGAACAACTATCTGGCCCGTGGCTATCAGGGGGCGCCCATCGCCGTGACCGTCGAAGGTGCCAATATCCTGACCCGCAGCATGATCATTTACGGTCAGGGAGCCATCCGTTGCCACCCTTACGTGTTGCCGGAGATGCTGGCAGCCAGCCACCCCGACAAAGAGCAGGCGCTGAAAGATTTCGACAAGGCGATGTTCAGCCACGTGGGCTTTGCCATCAGCAACCTGGTGCGCAGCTTCTGGCTGGGGCTGACCGGTGCCCGCTTCGCCGCAGCGCCCTACAAGGATCAGACCAAGGGCTACTATCAGCAGCTCTCTCGCCTCTCCGCCAACCTTGCCTTCCTGTCAGACATGGCGATGGGCACCCTGGGTGGCGAGCTCAAGCGCAAAGAGCGGGTCTCTGCCCGCCTCGGCGATGTGCTGAGCCAGCTCTATCTGGCCTCCAGCGCCCTCAAGCGCTATCAGGATGAAGGACGCCAGCAGGCCGACCTGCCGCTGCTGCACTGGGCACTGCAAGACGCTCTGTTCAAGGCTCAGGAAGCGATCGACGAGTTGCTGCGCAACTTCCCGAATCGCTGGATTGGTCTGGCCCTGCGCGCCATCGTGCTGCCCCTTGGTCGCGACCTGAAGCGTCCCTCCGACAAGCTCGACAGCCAGGTGGCCCGCCTGCTCCAGGTGCCAAGTGCCACTCGCAGCCGTCTGGCCGAGGGCCAATATCTGACGCGCGAGGAGGGCAACCCCTTCGGGCTGCTGGAACAGGCGCTGGACGATGTGCTGACCGCAGAGCCACTGTTTGACAAGGTGTGCAAAGCCGAAGGGAGCAAACGCCCCTTCACCCAGCTCGACAAGGTGGCAGAGGCGGGCCTGAGCCTCGGTGTCATCGACCAGGCCGAAGCGGACCTGCTGCGGCGCGCCGAGGAGAGTCGCCTTCGCACCATCAACGTCGATGACTTCGATCCCGTCGACCTGGTGGCCAACAAGGCACTGTTTGAAGCCTCCGCTTATCACAGGGCAGCTTGATGCCTCTGATGCCAGAACGCCTCCCTTGTGGAGGCGTTTTTCATGAAAGGGCTGGTGGATGGCATCCGATACAAAGAAAGAGAAACCGACTGGATCATATTTTGGATATCAATCCGTTTCCTATATTGAATGAAGCGGTTAAGGTAAGCACAGGATCACACACAGGATTGCATAATGGATGATCAAATCCTGATTATTGATGATGAAGATCTTCCCCAATCAGCACCGCGTCCCGCCGGCTGGAAGGTGATGATAGTGGACGATGAACCCGAAGTGCATCGCATCACCAAAATCACCCTGAACAAGTTTGAATTCGACGGCAAGCCGATCGATTTTCTGCACGCCTACTCTGCGGCTGAAGCCAAAGCCTTGCTCGCCCTCACCCCGGATGTCGCCCTGCTGCTGCTCGACGTCGTCATGGAGGTCGATCATGCCGGTCTCGAGGTGGTCAAGTTCGTGCGCGACGAGCTGCAAAACAAGATGGTGCGCATCGTGCTGCGAACCGGTCAGCCCGGCCAGGCCCCGGAAGATGACGTGGTGACCAACTACGACATCAACGACTACAAGGACAAGACCGAACTTACCTCCCAGAAACTGCGCACTCTGTTGCGCTAGCCTGCGTTCTTACCGGGACATCCGAACCCTTGAGAGCAATCGACAGGGGCTGGAGAAGGTCATCGAGGCGTCCAAGGGGATCTTCGAGCAGCGTGCCCTGCGCCAGTTCGTCGAAGGAGCCCAGACCCAGCTCAGCGCCCTGCTCAATCTGGAAGAGTCCCAGATTTACGATGTGAAGCACCTGGCGTATGAGGTGCGGGATCAGGTGCTCGAGCCTCTGCTCAGCGATGGTCCCATGCTGCGCCTCGTCGATGCGCCGGAAATACTGCGCTGTGCCATGGCCAAGGGAGCCAATGTCTACGATGGCAACCAGATGGTGCTCTATTGCCAGAATGCCCGTCATCACCTGCTGTTCCACATCGAGACCACTCGCCCGCTCAGCCAGATGGATACCGGGCTGCTGAGCCTGTTCACCGAAAACATCATAGTGGCGCTGGAGAATATCCGGCTCAACGAGGTGATCGGTGACAACCAGCGAGAGATCATCTATCGCATCGGCGAACTGGTGGAGAGCCGCTCGAAAGAGTCCGGCTTGCACGTCAAGCGGGTGGCCCTCTACACCGAATTGTTCTGCAAGCTGCTCGGCATGAATGAGGACAGGTGCGAGCTCATCAAGCGTGCCTCTCCCCTGCACGACATCGGCAAGGTGGGGATCCCGGACGCCATCTTGCACAAACCGGGCAAACTCACTCCCGAGGAGTGGGAGATCATGAAAACCCACGCCCAGCTTGGGCAGGACATGCTCTCCGGCAGTGACCTGGCCCTGTTCCAGATAGGCGCCACCATCGCGGGCAACCATCACGAGAAGTGGAATGGCAGCGGCTATCCCCGCGGGTTGAAGGGAGAGGACATTCCGCTGGAAGGACGCATCGTCGCCCTGGCGGATGTGTTCGATGCCCTGGGCTCGGATCGTTGCTACAAGCAGGCCTGGCCGCTGGATCAGGTGCTGGCGCTGATCAAGGAGGAGAAAGGAGAGCACTTCGACCCCCTCCTGGTGGACCTGATGCTGGCCAATCTGGAGAAGTTCCTCGATATTCGCGAGCAGTACAAAGACATCTATATCGGCGCTCACTGATATCGGATTCACCCCATCCACTTGCCACCATGAAGAAGCCGCCCATTGGGCGGCTTCTTTGCAATGTGCGCGGAATTATTGCTCCGGCAGATTGAGATCCAGTTTGGGGGTTGCTGGCGTCTCTTCAAGTTGCGCCTTCTGCGCCGCCATCGCCTTGTGCAGGGTGCGGCGCTTTTGCAGCAGAATGAAACCACCGGCCCCCAGCAAGAGCAGCAACACGCCACCTCCCCCCAGCGCCCAGGGCAGCCAGACCGGACTCTCCCGCTCCTCGAACCGGTCGGGGGTGGCGGCGGATGCAGGCATGGCCGCAGAGAGTGCGGGAGGGGGGGGAGGCGGTGCTATGGTGAACGACTTGGCCGGCAATTGCAGTTGCACCTCGCGACCGAGCCGGGTTGTTCCAAAGAGGGTGGCCTCCACCTTGTACTGCCCTGCCGCCTTGAGGGCGGAGAGATCCACGCCAAAACGCGGCGCTGTCGCCACCTCGTTGAACGTCATGCTACTGCCGCTGCCGTCGATGGCCTTGCCCTGGATGACCACGGAGGCGGGATCCAGTTCATCCACATCGATGACCAGAGAGAGCTTGGCTCCCCCCTCCCCGGAGGGGGGATTCAGGGAATAGCTGACCGGCCAGGGGTAGAGCAGCACCTGCTGTGACTGGGCTCGTGAGAAGACCTCATTGCCGGTGCTGAAGAGGGCTCGGTATTTTCCCGCAGGGACGTCCAGTACCGCCTCGGCGGTCAAGATACCGTCCCCCGGCACTTCGTCCACCCCCTTGCCATCATCCATGTAGCGTCCCAGGGTCTCCTCGAACACGGGATCCCCGCTCTGGCTGGCATCGTTGAACTGCTGCAGCTTGACGGTCATGCCCAGATCGGTGAGGTAGTAACCCGCCCCAGGCGCCGCGCCATCGATCAGCAGACGGGATTGCAGTTTGACACGCTCACCCTGATAGAGGCGGGCCGGCAGCGGCTCGCTCTCGACCTGGATGTCGGTGAGCAGGCGCACCCGATTGTCGGGGTCCACCTCCCCGATCGCCTGCCAGGGGCCGGGCATGGGGTCGCGGATGGTGATGAGATCCTGATCCTTGAGGGGCAACCAGCCCACGTCGGGCGGCTTGACCTTGCCCACATAGAGCTTGCTGCCATCGGGTCGCACCAGGATCACCGAGGGCGTCCCCGGCTTGCGCTTGATGATGAAGGTGATCTCCTTCACGCCGTAATCGATGCGAAAGCGGTTGTCGAGCAGAGGAATGTCGGAAGGCGCAAACACCTCGTTGGCCGCGGCCGGGAGGGAGGCCAGCAGCAGCAGCCCCCAAAGCGATCTCATTGCCGCCACAGGCAGGCACCTCCTTTTTTCTGTACCAGATCCAGCCTCGCTTCATGGACAGCCGCCACCTCGTCGCTCGCGCGCACCACCCTGAGCGGTGGGCGATTGCTCTCCAGACGACGAATGCCGGTATCCTGGTTGGTCTCGCTCTCGCTGGTTTCGCTCGCCAGATTGAGTTTGGTCTGGCCACCCGTCATCAGGAGGTAGACGTCCGCCAGGATCTCCGCATCGAGCAAGGCACCGTGCAGGGTACGGTGAGAGTTGTCGATGCCGTAGCGATCGCACAACACGTCCAAGTTATTGCGCTTGCCCGGGAAGAGATCCCGCGCCATCGCCAGGGTATCCGTGATGCCGCAGATATCCGCCGTCTTGAAGTTCAGACCGAGCTTGCTGAACTCATAGTCCATGAAGCTCACGTCAAAGGGGGCGTTGTGGGCGATGAGCTCGGCGCCGCGAATGAACTCGATGAAATCGTCCGCTATCTGGCTAAAAGAGGGCTTGTCCGCCAGGAAGGCATCCGTGATGCCGTGCACGGCGATAGCCTCGGGGTCCACCAGCCGATCCGGCTTGATGTAGACGTGGAAATGGTTGCCGGTGAGTTTGCGGTTGATCACCTCCACACAGCCGATCTCGATGATGCGGTGCCCAAGATAGACAGGGCCGCCCGCGGTGTTCATGCCGGTGGTTTCGGTATCCAGAATGATCTGGCGATTCAGTTGGGGTGTGCTCATGATCAAATCCATGTCAAACTTCGGTTTTACTCGCTAGTTTACCCCAAGCCTCTCGCTAAAACAGATTGATTGCTCATGTTGAAACAGATTGATTTATTCACGGATGGCTCCTGCTTAGGCAACCCGGGCCCCGGCGGCTATGGTGCTGTCATGGTCTATGGCAAGCATCGCAAGGAGATCTCCGCCGGTTTTCGATTGACCACTAATAACCGGATGGAGCTGATGGCCGCCATCATGGGGCTGCGGACCCTGAACGAACCCTGCCAGGTGCGGCTCACCACCGACAGCCAGTATGTGCGCCAGGGGATCACCCAATGGATCATCGGCTGGAAGAAGAAGGGCTGGATGACCGCCAACCGTCAGCCGGTCAAGAACGTCGATCTCTGGCAGGCCCTGGATGCGGAAGTGGTCCGTCACCAGATCGAATGGCTCTGGGTAAAGGGACACTCGGGCCACCCGGAAAACGAACGCTGTGACGAGCTTGCCCGTGAGGCCGCCAGCGGCAAGCAGCTTGCTGAAGACAGCGGCTACCAGCCCTGATGCCCGCTAGCCGCCCTGGCGCGCCATTCCTGGCGCGGCCATCGACTCCGGCAGCCGCCAGCGGCGACGTACCGGTGTCACGGGAAAACGCCGCTTGCGGGCGGCAATCACGTAAACAGACGCCAGAGAGCGGCAATAGTCCCGCCCCAGACTCTCCCGCCACCAGCCGATCTTGCTCTGCCTGCCCATGAAGGAGAAACCGAACCGCTCGTCGAACATCACCTCGCAGCCGAGCAGTTGTAGCCAGTCGGTCACCCGTGCGGGCGTGAACATGCGGGCAGACCAGGGCAGATGCCGCCGCATGAAGGGCAGATAGTGACCCAGCCCCACCAGGCTGAGCGGGTTGTAACCGCTGACAATGAGCCAGCCATCGTCGGTCAGCACCCGTTCTGCCTCCCGCAGCACCTGATGAGGATCCGGCGAGAAATCGAGGCAGTGAGCCAGCAGGCAGGCATCCACGCTCCCCGATCGCACCGGCAAGGCGAGCGGATCCCCCTGGATGTCCAGCAGCCGTCCGCCGGGGGCGACACCGATTTGATGACGAATGGTGGAACAGCCGCAGGAGAGTTCGGCGCTCAGGGCACCTATCTTGAGCAAGTGATAGCCAAAGAGGTGGGGGCACCAGTTGTCGAGGCGCTCCTGAAGCTCGGCGGCCACCCAGTCCCCCATGGGCAGTGCGGACCAACTGGTCGGAAGCGCGATCTGTTGTTCGGTACGTGCCAGTTGCATAATGGGACCAACTCGGGGGCGAATGCCATCCAGTTATATAAGATCCCTTCCTTAAAGAGAACACAAGAGACCTCGACCCATGTATACCGTCATCACAGTTCCCGCCTTCAGCGACAACTACATCTGGTTGATCCGTCATGAAAATCACTGTCTGGTCGTCGATCCGGGCGAGGCCGCTCCCGTGCTGGAGCGGCTGGCTGCGCTGGATCTGGTTCTGGATGCCATCCTCCTGACCCATCACCACCGCGATCACGTCGGGGGCGTATCCGAGCTGCTGCAACACTTCCCCCACGCTCGCCTCTATGGTCCCAAGCATGACCCCATGCCGGACCATCACGGCCAGTGGCTCGACGACGGGGATCAGATCAACTGGCATGGCCTGAGTCTGGATGTCCTCCATGTGCCCGGACATACCCTGGGGCACATCGCCTATTACGGCCAGGGCATGCTGTTTTGTGGCGATACCCTCTTCAGCGCCGGTTGCGGCCGTCTGTTCGAAGGGACCCCGGCACAGATGCACACTTCCCTGCAACGGCTCGCGGCACTGCCCGATGAGACCCTCCTTTATTGTGCCCATGAATACACGCTCTCCAACCTGCGTTTCGCCCATGCGGTCGAGCCCGACAACCTGGCGATCCAGCGGCAGATCGGCGTGATCAGCAAACTGCGTCAGCAGGGCCTCCCGAGTCTCCCCTCCCGGCTGGGAGATGAGCGGAATTTCAATGTTTTTCTGCGCTGCGAGCAGGACTCGGTAAAATTTTCTGCTGAGAAATACGCCCTTAAATGCTTGGAAAATCCAGAGGATACCTTCGCTGTTCTGCGGGCGTGGAAGGACGTTTTTTGAACAAACCTTGATCAGGGGGGCATTGCCCCTTATGATGCGAGCTGTTTTTCCACAGATGACCTGAGCGAGATGAAGCTACGAACGGCCTTATTGGCAGCGCTGTTTCTCAGCGGCTGTCAAAACCTGAGCCATCAGGATGACCGGGCGGTAACGGCAATCGAGCCGATCAAATCCCCCCAAGTCAGCAAGAAAACGTACAAAAAACACTCTTCGCGGATGCTGTTCGGCGACGAACAGATAGAAGAGCTGGATGACACTGATAACCTGTGGGTGCGTATCAGCGATGATATGCAGCTGGACTCGCACGATAATGCCCGGGTTCGCCAACAGCGTGATTGGTTGTTGCGCAATGATAAGCATATGGCGACCATTGCCAGCCGGGCTGAGCCCTACCTGTATCTGATGGTAGAGGAAATCGAACGGCGTGAGCTGCCAATGGAGCTTATTACCATCCCCATGATCGAGAGCATGTTCGATCCCAATGCCCGCTCCCGCAGCAATGCGGTCGGTCTTTGGCAGTTCGTTCCTGCAACCGGCAAGAATTTCGGCCTGCGCCACGACAACTGGTATGACGGTCGACGCGATGTCCTGGCATCCACCAATGCCGCACTGGATTACCTGGAGTACCTGAACCGGTTCTTCGATGGTGACTGGCTGCAGACCCTGGCCGCTTACAATGCCGGTGAAGGTCGGGTGCGCAACGCCATCACCCGCAACGAACGGGCTGGTCGTCCGACCGACTACTGGTCGCTGGACCTGCCCCGCGAAACCCGGATGTATGTGCCCAAGATCCTGGCCATGGCCGACATGATCCGCAATGCGGACAAATACAATGTCACCCTGCCGGTGCTGGCCAACAAGCCGCAATTGCGAACCATCAATACCGGTGGTCAGATTGATTTGAACGTGGCCGCCCAGCTGGCTGGCGTTTCCGCCTCCCAGCTCAAGGCGCTCAATCCTGCGCTCAAGCGTGGCATGACCTCACCGCAGGGCCCTTACAACCTGCTGGTCCCCGTCGAGTACGCCGACACCCTGGAGCTGGCCCTGGCCGATCTGCCCCAGCGTGAACGTACCCGTGGCGTGCGCTCCTATCAGGTCACCAGTGGTGATACGCTGTCACGGATCGCCCAGAATCACGGGGTGACCGTGCAACAGCTCAAGCTGGCCAATAACATGCGTGGCAACAACCTGCGCCGTGGCCAGAGCCTGATCATCCCCAATGGCGGGCGCGCAACCCAGGTTGCCCAGAGCAAGCCGCAGCAGCTCGCCAGCCGCAGTGGTGGCAAGGTCAACTATCAGGTGCGCTCCGGTGACAACCTGTGGAGCATCAGCCAGGCACACGGGGTCACCCACGCCGACCTGGCCAAGTGGAACGGCCTGAACGCCAAGTCGGCCCTCAAGCCTGGCATGAAGCTGGTGGTCTGGCCCAAGCAGGGCAAGAGCAGCAACAAGTCCATGGTCTATCAGGTGCGCCGCGGTGATTCCCTCTCCTCCATCGCAGCCCGCTTCCAGGTCGCCGTCAACGATGTGATGCGCTGGAACCAGCTCGGCAAGAGTGACTATCTCAAGCCGGGTCAGGAGTTGACTCTGTTCGTGAAGAACAACAGCTGATCGCTCGTCGCAATCCAAAAAATACCCCGCTTGATGCGGGGTATTTTTTTGTCTGCATGAACCAGCGGCTACGCCGCTCTCCCCTGAGGGATGACTCAGGGAGTGATGGCCTGGGCCGCAAAGCGCGCCAGAATGGGGTTGTGGTCAGAGGCATCGGTAGCCGGTGAACTCACCTCCACCAGATCCAGATTGCGATAGTAGAGGTGATCCAGCGGGCGGCCAAAAGCGGTGCGACGCAGATCAGGCACAGGTATGGCCTCCTGCAGGCCAAGCTCGCCCACCAGCTTGTTCAACCAGAACGCGCGCTTGTCGCTCCAGGTGTTGAAATCGCCGCCCAGGATGACCGGCCCCTGGTGGCGATGGATCAACGCAGTCAGATCGTTGAGCTGCTCGCGGAAGGTCGCCATGCCCAGTTCGAAATTGACCGCATGGAGATTCACCACCAGCACGCCGTCAGGATCCCCCTGCAAGGGATAGAGACTGACCAGACCTGACTTGGGGATACGCAGCAGGGGTTCGGGGGAACGGACGCCACAGACAAACGCCTGCGGCGTTTTCGCCACCGTCATCACGCCAAAGGAGACACCTCCCTGGGTGAAGGCCTGCAACTGCTGCCACTGGAAATCCCCTCTCTTCAGCCAGTCCAGCATCTCGGGCCGGGTCGCCGACTCTTGCAGCAGCACCAGATCCTGGGACTTGGCATACTCATCCAGCCCTTCCCGCCAGTTCTTGCGTTGTCCCTTGTAGAGGTTCCAGACGGTGATGCCAAACTCCCTCGGCAAGGCCGTGGAGGCGAGCGCCACCAGAGGCGGTCTGTCACAGCTTGCGCCAGGTATGATACCTGCCGCAGTCACCAGATGATCTTGATCCGGTACCTCGAAGCAACCGACCAGCCCCAACGTCAGCAGGGACGTTCCCAGAATCCGATAACTATTTTTCATTGGCTAACAATCACCTGCCTCTGCAAGACGACATGGCCCTCACACAGGCCACGGTCGCCGACTAGTCTCATTATTCGTGTCCGGCCCGACTCATCCAGAAGGAATTCAACGATGGCGAGACAGCACCAGTACCGCGTGACATTTTACGATCAACAGGGAACCTGTCATCAAGTGGAGCTTTCCACCGTCTATCAAATCAGGCGGGATCCCCAATGTGATCTCTGTCTGTTCGACACCCGGCAGTGCGTGGGGTCGGAAGAGATGCTGGAGCGCATGATACGGCAAAAAACCGGGCTTGAGCAGGAAATATCCATCATCAATGCCCGGCTCATCTGAGCAGACTCAGACCGGGACGGGGCGGGATTTGCCCTGATCGTCGATGGCCACATAGGTGAAGACGCCCTCGGTCACGCAGTACCGCTGGGCTTCGTTCTCCCGCAATACCGGCTTGACCCAGACCTCCAGCTTGAGTCGCATGGAGCTGCGACCAATCTTGAGGCAGCGACCGTAACAGCACACCACGTCACCCACCTTGACCGGGCTGTGGAAGGTCATCCCCTCCACCGAGACGGTACAGATGCGCCCTTTTGCCAGTTCCTTGGCCATGATGCCCCCACCTATATCCATCTGGGACATGATCCACCCACCGAAGATATCGCCATTGGGGTTGGTATCGGCTGGCATTGCCAGGGTTCTCAGCAACAGCTCCCCATCGGGGTGGCGCTTGGTCTCTTCCATCATTACCGCTCTCTTTATCATGGATGGCGGCATGATAGGGGGCGATCCCCCCCTTGGCAAACCTCAATTGTCCCGGAGCGCGCGCCGTATCTGGTTTGCACGCCAGATGACCGACTCCGGGGCCCGGATGGCGATGACCCGTTCAACCCTTCAAGGCCGCCCCGTCCGCAAACCAGTGGGCCGGATCCGGCCAGCGATAGACGAAACCAAGCTGCTGGCAGATGCGCTGGCCTTCAATGGGAGCAAACTCCCCCGCCGGCTCGACAAACTGAGGCGGCACCAGCCCGAGCAGGCGGCTCGCCAAGGGGTAGAGCTGCTCCCGGCGCGGGTGGACGGGGGCACTCAGATTGTAGGCATCCCCATCCTGCCCCCGGGCCAGCATCAGCTCACAGGCGGCCACCACGTCGTCCAGATGCACCAGGTTCACAGCCTGGCCTCCCCCGGCCAGCGTCTTGCCCGCCAGAAAACGGCCAGGGTGACGGTCAGGACCATAGAGTCCGGCCGGGCGCAAGATCATGGCGCAGTCAACATGTCCTTCCAGCACGGCAAGCTCGGCCGCCCGCATCCGCAAGCCTCTGTCATGGGCTGGAGCGGGCGTATCCTCCTCCCCCTGTCCGGCCCCCCAGACCGA
Organism: Aeromonas sp. s1(2024); assembly: GCF_040908005.1. Lineage (NCBI taxonomy): Bacteria > Pseudomonadati > Pseudomonadota > Gammaproteobacteria > Aeromonadales > Aeromonadaceae > Aeromonas > Aeromonas sp. s1(2024). The sequence continues at coordinate 39,178 of NZ_JBFOCW010000047.1, forward strand.
AGTCGCGCTGATAAACAGAACCCTCTGAACACCCACCTCCCTCGCCTGTCGGCACAGGCTGGCCACGGATGCCGGGTAATCCCCGGTCTTGCTGGGGGGCACGCAGATCACCAGGTCATGACAGCGAAAAGGCAGTGATCCCATGTCAGGGGTGAGCAACAGCGGCCAGGCGGCAATACTCTCCCCCCGCAGCCGTTCAGCCTTTTCGGCCGTACTGACCGTCACCGCGACAGATTGCCCCTGCTCTTGCAATGCCCTGGCCAGGGGCAACCCCAGCCAGCCGGCGCCCACGATACCCGTCTGATACTCAAATTCGTTCGTCATACCCGGATCCTGACAAAAAAAAACGGCCATCCAATGATGACCGTCGAAAGTAACGAAGGAAATAGCCGGATTAACCGGTTACCTCCCACAGCGGGAAAATCGGGAGCGCACGCTCCTAATTCGTGGGCCTATCCTAGTGGCAGCGCGGTCAAAAAGCTTTGAAGCGGATCACAGTTGAAAAGGATTTCTGAAAGCGCTTTCACTGTTTTACAAAAAAGTCGACCCGCACGGGGCCAACTTCATGACTCAGGCCACAGATTCCCGCCGTACCAGTTCGGCTTCGAATTTGAGCGCCAGCCCCTCTACCGGCTTGTGATCCAGCAGCCTCAGGGCCAGCTCAGCGGCCCGCTCTCCCATCTCCTCGATGGGGTAACGTACCGTGGTGAGCTTGGGATAGATGTATCGGGCATAGGGGATGTCATCAAAACCGACCACAGAGACCTGCTGGGGGATCTTGTAACCCCGCTCCAGCAGACAGGAGATGGCCCCCGCCACCATGGCATCGTTGAAACCAAGCACAGCGCTGAACTCGACGCCGCGCGCCAGCAGCTCGCTCATGGCCACATAGCCACCTTTTTCGTCGGCATAGGCACGGCCGATGAGGGCAGGATCCAGCTCGATACCTGCCCGTTGCAGGGCGAAGCGATAGCCGGCCATCCGCTGCTGACCATCCACAAACTCCTCGTCATCGGAGGTGACGAAGGCAATCTTGCGATGTCCCGCGTCCAGCAGATGCTGGCAAGCCGTGGTGATGCCGGCCTGGTTGTCCAGCCAGACGCAGCGATCCTCGCAGCCTGGCACCTGACGGTTGATGAATACGATGGGGGTCGTGCCCGACGCCAGCTCGCTGAGCTCTTCGTCAGGCAGCGCCTTGCTGTGCAGGATCAGGGCATCGCACTGGCGCTGCAGCAGCGCCTGGATGGCGTGCCGCTCACGGGTCGCGTCGTGGTTGCCGGACACCACGATGGTGAACTTGTTCGCCTTGTCGACCATGCTTTCGATGCCGCGCATCATCTGGGCGAAGAAGGGGCCGCCACACAGATCCCCCACCAGCACACCGATACAGTTGGAGCGTTTGCTCACCAGGGCCTGAGCGAAGCTGTTTGGACGAAAGCTGAGTTCCTTCATGGCCGCGAGGACAGCCTCGCGCTTCTCGGGCGCCACCTGCGCCGTGTTGTTGATCACTCGAGACACTGTCGAAATGGAGACATTCGCCAGCTGAGACACATCTTTGATCGTTGCCACTCTCGATTCCTTTGTTGGAAAAGCCTGTCAGTGATGATCGGGCATTGTATCGAACCTGACAGACCAAGACGCGGCGCCCGATCACCTGGCAGGTTTCCTTTTGTAACAAAGCTTAAGGGATGATAACCATTCTGGGGCAAGAATGGGAGGCAGCCGCGACAACGACTGCCCCCGAACTTAATAGGCGTGATTCAGCTCGCGTTCCGACATGAAACGCAAAGGCTGCTGCAGCTTGTGTTGATAGATGAGATCGAAAGAGAGCACGTTCTGGACATAGTTGCGCGTCTCCCGATAGGGGATGCTCTCCACCCAGACATCCATCGGCTTGTTGTCGCTCTGCTCGCGCCAGCGCTTGACCCGACCAGGACCCGCATTGTAGGCCGCCGCCGCCAGGATCCGGTTGCCGTCATACACATCCAGCAGGCGCTTGAGGTAGGCGCTGCCAAGACGAATGTTCATGGCCGGGTCGAACAGTTGCTGCTCGTTGCGATAGGGCACCCCAAGCTTGCCAGCCGTCTCTCTCGCGGTGGCAGGCATCAGCTGCATCAACCCCCTCGCCCCGACCGGTGACTGGGCCAGGGGATAGAGTGCGCTCTCCTGACGGGAGATCGCGTAGAGCAGACTGGTGTTCATGGTGCGCTCTTGTGCCATCTGGGAGAAGGTGCGCTTGAGGGGCAGCGGGAAGCGCAGGTCCAGCGCATCCCAGGCCTCGGCACGGATGCTGGAGAGGATCGCCAGCTCGTGCCAGCCCTGGTTGAGGGCGATGTGGCCAAACTCCAGGCGCTGGGCCACGCTGTTGCGATCCATGTTGTGGATCCACTCAGAGCGGGCCGCCGTGATCTCGTTCATCGCCAGCAGTTCACGCACCCGCAGCAGGAAGGGCCAGCGGCGACTGGCACTTTGCCAGTCCGGCACCTTGTGCGCCACGCTCTGGTTCTTCATGCGATAGGGCACACCGGTGCGCTGGGCCGCCATGAAGCCGTAGAAGCCGCGCAGGTTCGCAGTCTCGAGATAGAGGTCCCGCGCCGGTTTCTGCCGCCCCTGTTTCTCCAGCGAGCGCGCCATCCAGTAACGCCAGCGATCCTCTTTTTGCAGCCCCATGGGCATCCGCTTGACCCAGCCTTCGAGGCCGCGCCAATCCTGCTCCCAGATGGCAAGACGGGCCCGCAGCTCCACCAGCTCCGGATCCTTGAGCCGCACCAGGGCCGTATCCAGCCAGGCACGCTGGTCAGAAGAGCGGTCCAGCAACAGGCGGCGGGCGGCCGCCTTCTCCACCCGATTCACCTCGGCATGGTTCAGGCCGAAGCGACGGGTCATCTCCCCCAGCTGGCGCAGAACCGCGTCGGGCTCCTGATTGGCGTAGCGGGCCAGCCCTAGGGAGAGCAGATGGCGCGACGGGGGCGCCGCCGTGAAGTTGGCCGGATTCATCGCCCGCACGGGTTGGTCATACAGGGCGATCATCTGATCGCCATACCCCTTCATGCCGCTGCCGAGCTGGGCACCGAGGTGGCGAATGAGGTTGGGGTTCTGGGCCTCGAAAGCCAGGTTCATGCGCTCCCAGATCTTCTCCTGAGTGCGCAGACCTGCCTGCTGCCAGAGCTGGAACAGGGGATCGCAGGCATCGGGCCTGGATTGACCGCTCAACCAGAGCTTGCCTGCCTCCTGCAGGGCTTCACTCTTGTGCCCCGTGTAGTAGCGGGCCTGATAGTGCTGACAGAGCAGGTCGGTGGAGCTTGGCTTGGCCGGATAGAAACGCAGAAACTGGGACCACTGCTGGCTCTGGGCAAGATAGGTGAGATAGCTGCGCTCGAGCCGGTTGGACTGGGGGGTGTCCCCGTGCTGGCGGATGAAGCGGGTCACATCGTTGTAGTCTGCCGCCCCGGGACGGAACGCAAGCTGGTAGTAATCCAGATAGGGCAGCAGCGGATAGTGGATCAGGCGTGCCCGAAGCTGGCTGAATTTGACCTGATCATTGGCACGCACGGCCTCATGGGCCTGGCGATAGAGAGACTGCTCCATGGTCTGCGCGAAGGCAGGAGCCAACAGCCCCGGCATCCAGAGCGCAGACAAGATGATTCCCTGCACGACTTTCACGAATGGCATTCTCCCCTTGAAGGCATAACCACCGCCAAAGTGCGGTGGTGACATACCTTCATTCTACCCGCTAAGCACGGGGGCTACGCCACACTATTTTTATCGGTGCAGACGGGGCGATCACCGCGTACCTGGCGGCTGACATAGCGTTCAAGGTAGGGAACAGGGAGCGGCTTGGAGGCGAGGTATCCCTGGAAGAAATGGCAGCCCTGCGCCTGCAGAAACTCCAGTTGCTGGCGGGACTCCACCCCCTCCGCCGTCACGTTGAACCCCATGTGGCGGGCCATGGCGATCACGGCCTCGACGATGGCCATGTTGTCACCATCCTTGGGAATGTCCTGGATGAAAGAGCGGTCGATCTTGAGTTCGTCAGCCGGCAGCCGCTTGAGGTAGCTCAGGGAAGAGTACCCCGCCCCGAAGTCGTCGATGGCAAAGCTGATGCCCAGGGTCTTGAGTTCCGCCATCTTGCTGATGGTGTCTTCCGCATGACCCAGCACCACCGACTCGGTGATCTCCAGGTTGAGGCAGGCGGGATCCATGCCGGTGGCCGCCAGCACATCGTGAATGCGATCGACGAAGTCGGGAGCATGGAACTGTTTGGCGCTCACGTTGACCGAGAGCTGGGGGACGTGGATCCCGTTCTCCTCCCAGGAGACGTACTGGGTACAGGCTTCGTGCAATACCCAGTTGCCGATGTCGACAATGAGATCCGTCTCCTCGGCAATGGGGATGAACTCGGCAGGCGACACCAGGGCACGCCCGGGGGGTTGCCAGCGGATCAGCGCCTCAACACCGATGATCTCCCCCCCCGCCACCATGTGCTGGGGCTGGTAGTGGAGAGTCAGTTCCCCATTGTCGAGGGCACTGCGCAGCTCGTTGTGAATGTGCAGACGCCGGTCGGCCTGCAACTGCATGGAGGCATCGAAGAAGCGCCGGGTCTTGCGGCCCGCCGATTTCGCCTGATACATGGCGGTGTCAGCCTGCTTGAGCAGATCCCCCGCCTCCTGCTCCCGACCGGGGAAGAGGGTGATGCCGACACTGGCGCCGATGTGCAGCACCTGGCCTCTGAAATCATAGGGGGCGGCGATCTCCCCGATGAGCCGCTCCGCGATGAGGTCGGCCTGCATCTCCGCCTGGGGCGGGCTGATGGAGAGCGCTGGCAGTAACAACACGAACTCGTCGCCGCCGAGACGGGCCAGACAATCCCCCTGGCGCACCAGCCGCTTGAGACGGCTGGCCACCTCCTTGAGCAGCCAGTCGCCGGTGGCGTGACCCAGGGAATCATTGATGGTCTTGAAGTGGTCGAGATCGATGAACAGCAGGGCCCCGATGAGGTGACTGCGATTTGCATCGGTGAACGCCTGGGTCAGGGTTTCGTGCAGCTGACGACGATTGGGCAGGCCGGTCAGCTCGTCATAGAAGGCGAGATCCTGAATGCGGCGCTCCGCCGCCTTGCGCTCGGAAATATCCTCGAAGAAGATGACATAGTGGCTGATCCCCCCCTTCTCATCCTGCACCGGCGTGACGATCTCCCACTGGGGATAGGCGTGACCGTCGGCGTGCAGGCGCAGGGTTTCCCCCTGCCATCGATCCAGGGCGTTGAGCTCGTAACCCAGCCCTCCCAACCCCGACCAGAGATCGTTGCCAAGATGCAGACCAATCACCCCCTGGTTGTCAAAGCCGGTGATCTGGCTGAAGGCGTAATTGACCCGCAGGATCTTGAACTCGGGATCCGTGATGATGATCCCTTCGTGAGTTTCAAAGGCCACCGCAGACAGCCGCATCAGGGCATCGCTTTGCAGGCGCTCCAACTCGGCCACCATGCGCACCGAGAAGATGGTCAGGACAGAGTCCAGATCCGTGGTCCGGGTCTGGCTTGGGAACAGCAGGGCGAGATGGCCCAGGATCTGACCGTTGCGATCGAGCAGCGGCTGGGCGTAATAGTGCTGGCCCGGGGGCAGGTCAGGATACCCGGTCAGGGGTTCACTCACGGGGACAGCGCAGGAGGCCCCCTGGCGATAGAGCTGCTGGCAGGGCATGTCACAGAGAGCATACTCCTTGACGTCGATGCCGTGGCTCGCCAGCACCCTGAGCCTGTCGAGACCGACCCGCTCCGTCAGCCAGACGGCAGTGGCTCCCAGGATATGGGCCAGCTCGTTGACCAGGGTCTGGCAAAAATCGAGCCCCGTCTTGGCGGAGAGCGCCTGCGCCAGCTTGGCCAGCAAGGGGGCCTGCAACATGGGAAGCGGCGGTGTCACGCCTGCGGGGGAGTTGGCGCGATCCATCTCGCGATGCATCATTTCGAGGGGGGCAAGCCAACCACAACAGAGCCCCTGTGCAGGCACATACTGACCGTACCAGAGCGCATGGTGTACCTTGCCGTCCTCATCGCGCAGGTGACCGATGAACTGGCCAGGCTGGCCGGAATCGTGGAGTCTTGCAAGAAAATCGGCGAAACCCGCTTCATCTTCCCGCTCAAGTTGGGTGGCCCAGGGGTGGGTTCCCTCCCCTGCCCAGGGTTCACAAGAGACATGATCAGACAGGCTCCATTGCCCATGCTGCCGATCATAAAACCACATCATCTGGGTGGCTTGCTGCTTCATCTACGACTCCAACCACTACAACCACGTTATCCACCCCGACTCCTGCAGAAAAGCATATCCGTTTGCGCGCATATCTCCACCGGCGCATGGCAATGATTTTGCGATGCGATGAGGCGATGTGGGTGGAGAAAATTCGAGACTATGCGGCAAAAACCAAACATCGGGTCGACACAAGGCGCTGCCGAGGGGGGACAGAAACGATCCTATTTGCTGATACTGCCTGCCTGTTTCACTGAGCTCAAGCGGTTTTTGGCATGAAACGGGAAAAGCTCACAATTTATGGACAGCGGGATTCCCAAGGGCATTTTTCGTGACATAGATCACATTTTGATTTGGCGACATGGGTAATCTGGAGGTGAAGACACAAGCAAGACGACCCGAAGGGGGCCATTATGAAAATCGAAATGACCAGTAAAATCATCGACATCACCCCAGCCATCCGCGAGCGCATTGAATCCCGTTTTGAAAAGCTCGAGCGTCTTCAGGTGCCTCTCATCACACCCCATGTGATCATCTCCAAAGAGCGTTTGATGTATATCGTCGAAGCCACTATCGGCATTCCCAACGGCAAACTGTTTGCGCAGGCAGAGCACGAGGATCTCTATGCTGCCATCACGGACCTGGGCCAGAAGCTGGAACGCCAGCTCAACCGTCACACGGAAAAACCCATCGCCCGTCGTGCCGCCGGCAAGGAAGTGCCCCAACCGGACGAAGCAGACGCCTGACAAGGTTCACCACTCATAAAGCAAAAGGCGGGTTATCCCGCCTTTTTGCATTCTACCGTGCCGTCACCCCAGCCAGCGCAGCCTGGCATCCACCCCATGCGCAAGCTCATCGAGCAGCGGCAGCATCATCAGCGGAGCCTCCTCCCTGGAGTCAGCGCCCATAGGGCGGGCCTGCCATCGCTCGCGACCCAGTGCCGAGAGGTTGTCATACACCGCGGGATCCAGCGCGGGCGTTCGGCTCACCAGTGGCGGGGAGCGCAGCGCCAGCCAGAGTCTCACATCCGTCATGCACCCGCCCTGTTGCAGACGCTCGTTGAGGCTGGTGGCATCGCTCTCTTCCACCCCGCCTTGCAGGGACGCCCGGGGCATCAGACCGAAACGGGAGCGCCAATCCAGCTCATCCGATGCAGGCTTGGGCGGGGTATCAAACCAGGGCTGCTCTTCCACTGCATCAGTCAGCAGCGCCAGATGCAGCCTGAAGTCGGCACGGTCCCCCGAACGGAGATCCTGGTTGAGCCGTTGGCCCAACTGGGCCTCATCCACGAGCAAGCGGTCACGAATCGCACTGGGCAGCATGAGATAAATCTTGGAAATGAAGGTTTCATTGCTTATCGGCCATCAACCCGATCCTTTAAGCATTAAAAATCCCGGCAGAGGGGTTCACAAGCGCGGCAGATCTGTTAGTATGCGCCTCGCACTTGGGGAGGGGTTCCCGAGCGGCCAAAGGGATCAGACTGTAAATCTGACGGCTCTGCCTTCGAAGGTTCGAATCCTTCTCCCTCCACCATTCAAGTGCGCACAATCAGGTCATGCCCCGTGGAGGGGTTCCCGAGCGGCCAAAGGGATCAGACTGTAAATCTGACGGCTCTGCCTTCGAAGGTTCGAATCCTTCTCCCTCCACCATCTTTCAGAGAACCCGGCCTTGTGCCGGGTTTTCGCTTTTCTGCCTTCCACAAATCCCCTTCTTCTACAAAAAAACGGGAGGCCAGGCCTCCCGTCAATATATGCACGCTCTCACCCCGAACCTGCTGGCGACAGCTGTCATCGGCAGGTCGGGCAGAGGGGGATCAGCGTCTCCCCAGGCACCTGTCTTGTCATCCGCGCCCCTTACAGGGTGAAGCGATAGAAGATATCCACCGCCTGGGCCACCCCGCTCATGGCCTGCAGATAGAGCCTTGGCATCAGCTCGTAGCGCAGCTTGAATTCGGCGATGGGGCTGAACACCCCGACCCCGTACTGGAACTGCAAGCCGGGCAGCAGGTAGGCCGACAGGGTCACCTGGGTGTCATCACCACTGCCTGCGGTATCGAGGGCCACGTCGCTCATGCCGAGGGACTCCCCGATGCTGGAGACCACGCCGCTCGCCTGGCTCACGGCCCCCGCCACCAGCAGGCCGTTGAAGCCGCCATCCTCGCCGCTGGTCTGCAATCCCTTGCCCCGCAACAGATAGGAGAGCTGTTCGGACTGCGCCATCTGCGGCTCGGAATAGACGGTGATCTTCGGCTTGGCGGCCGGCCCCGTCACCCGCACCCCGACGGTCACGTTGTCCTCGATGGTGTCCGGATCCCGATAGGTCTCGATGTTGAGATAGGGCTGATCGATGGGGCCGGAGAAGAGGATCCGCCCCTCCTTGATGATGAGGTTCTGACCATAGGCCTTGAAGCGCCCGTCCCTGAGCTCCAGTTGCCCGTTGCCCGAGAGCGGCTTGGAGGGATCCTGGCGAATGTTGAGGGCCCCTCCCACCTTGGTCTTGAGTCCCATGGCTTCAAGGCGGACGTCGTCCCCGAGCCGGATGGCGAGCCTGATCTCCATGGGCAGCGGTGCCGCCTTGGGGACCGGCGGCAGATCGTCGTAGATGACGGTGACGTCATCGGAGACCGCCACCGCGCTGTCTGGCAGGCTCTTGACCAGGATGCGCGACCAGGGGATGTCCACCTGCCCGGTCACTCTGGTCTCCTCCCCGAGAGAGATGGCGATGTCAGGTGTCACCCTGACCCGGCCCATGCCCGGGTACTGGGCCTCCAGCTCCTTGCCCTGAATGGTGAGGCTGCCGGTCACCGGCTGCTGGGCCCAGCTCAGCCAGCCCCCCAGCACCAGGGGGCCCCTGCCCACCATCATGGAGCCGTCGAGTTCGGCCCGGTTGCCTTCTATCTTGAGGCGGGTCACCAGCTTGGAGAGGGTCACCATGTCGGAGTGGGTCTGAACCTCCCCCTCCTTCAGGTTCAGCTCGCCATACAGCAGGGGGGCAGCCAGGGTACCGTCGAAGCGGGCATCCGCCGAGATGACCCCTTGCAGGGAGCGCACTTCGGGTATGAGCGGCGCAAAGGTCGCCAGCTTCAGATCGTCAAACCTGAGTTGACCGCCGAGGTTGCCGCGGCCGGCGGGATCCCGGATCAGCAGATCGGTGTCGATGTTGCCGATCTGCTCGGAGGCGAAATCGACCCGGATGGCGGCCTGCTGGCGCTCGAAGTCGATCCCGAGCTCGAGGCGCTGGTAGTCGGTCTTGAGTTCGTCGGCGACGAAGGTCCCAGGCGTGGTGCGCACGGTGGCGTGCAGGGTCGGCTGGTTGCCGCGCCAGCTGGCGCGCCCGTCGGCCGACAGCACCGCCTGCCAGCGGAAATTGTCCGGCAACCAGGGGCGCAGCCGCTTGAGATCAAATTCGTTCAGGGCAAATTCCAGATTGCCCTGGGACTGGGCTATCCGGCTCCCCTTGACGCAGAGACTGGCCTTCTGGGACGCGAGGCAGAGATCCCCCATGGTCAACTGCTGTTTCGGCAGATCCAGGTCCAGAGACCAGGGGGCGGCCAGCGCCCAGCGCTTGAGGGGGGTCTTGAGCTTCAGCTCGGCAAGGGCGCCACGCCAGTGGTCACCGCGCAGGCTGCCATTCAGGCTGAGGTCTGCCGCCAGGGGATCCCCCTTCATGGTCAAGGTGAGCCCGTGGCGCTCGAGATCGCCGCTCAGGTTCAGGGCGATTTGCGAGAGCTTGGTCTCCCCCTGCGCCAGGCTCGCCACCGTCACCGCCACCTCACCGGCGGGCTTCTCCCCGACCAGGGCGTTGGCCTTGATGACGGTCTCCTTGAGGACGGTGCCCGCGTAGGCGAGTCGGCCCGACACCAGGTCGGCATTCACGCGCGGCGCCTGCTGGTTGCCGGTGACGCGCACCTGGCCCTTGATGTCCCCTCCCAGACCCGGGTAGATGCCCCCAAGCTTGGGCGCATCCAGATCCGCATCCAGCTTCCAGGCCTGGGTCGTGAGCGAGCCTTTGGCCTGCAGCCGGTTGGGGCCGCTTTGCAGCGCCAGGGCCGGGATGGTCCACTCCATCTTGTCGTTGCCGCTGAGCCTGCCCTGCAAGGCCAGGGGATACTGGTTGAGCTTGCCATCCACCTTGAGCTCGGGCAGGGCAAGCTGCCAGTGGCCCGCCTCATCCAGATCGAAGCGGCTGGTGATCTTGCCCGCCAGTGCCCCCTTGATCTCGGGCACCAGCTCCGCCGGGTTGATCCCCTTGAATTCGGTCGTCCCCTGCCACTGGACCCCCTTGCTCCAGGCCAGCTTGCCGTCGAGCTTGAGCTCCCCCTTGAGGGCCCCCAGCAGCAGCTCGATACGGCTCAGCTGGTTGAGATCCCCCTTGCCCGAGAGCGCCACCTTGAAGGGGGGCACATCGGTCCCCTTGCCGGCGGTGTTGAGCGCAAACTGGTAACCGGAGAGCTTGCCCTTGGCGCTCAGGGTGCCCTTGTCCAGCCGATAGCTGGGCTCATCCTTGGCGGGCTTGTGCAGGGGCCAGGAGAGGCTCTTCCAGTCCAGCGCCAGATCGAAGGGCAGATCCGGGTCGAGGGCCGCAAGGGATCCTTTGAGATTGGCGCCCACCGGCCCCTTGGCCTTGAGTGCCAGCCCAAGCTTGCCCACAGAACCGTCCAGGACGAGATTGACCTGCTCCCCCTTGAGCTCCCCGTCCAGCAGCCCTTGACGCGCCTTGGCATCCAGAGTCAGGGCGAGGGGGTAATCCTCGTGCAGGCGCACCTGACCACGCAGGGCCAGATCCGCCATGGCATGGCGCAAGGAGAGCTCCCGGATGTCGATGCGCTCCTCCTCGGCGGTGGCCGACAGCAACAGGTTGTCTAGCCCCTCCACCAGCTCACCTTGCTGATAACGGAACGCCGTGGCTTTCAGCCCCTCCAGCTGGATGGGGAAAGGCAGTCGCACCGCCGGCAGCACCATGGGCTCGGGCTTGCTTGCGGCCTGCGTCTTGTCACCGGGGACAGCCTTGCGCTCGCCGGCCGCCAGGGTGGCGCTTTTCTCATCCGCCGGTTTGGCGCCCTTGTCACTGGCCGCCTCCACCGGGGACGGTGCCACCACCACGTTCAGGCCATCGAGCACGGGGCCGCGCACGATGAGCCCGGCGCGATCCAGGGCGGCGCCAATGTCCAGATCCTTGAGGGTGATCGTCACGCCGGGCACCGCCACATCGAGATCGGCAACCTTGAGGCTGTCGACCTGGATTTTGAGCGGCAACGGATGCCAGACGAAGGGCTCCGACGGCTCTTCCGGCACCGGCTCGGACTCCGCCACCCGGACCACGGGGCGAGTCACCGCCAGAGTCTTGATCCAGAGCTTGCCCTGCAGGAGCTTGCCCAGATCCCAGTCCAGCACGGCCCGCTCCACGGTGACATCCACCAGCTCGTCCTGCCAGCCAACCCCTTCGAAGGTCCAGCCATAACCGAGTTGCCCCGCCACCAGCTCCCCCTTGAGGGAGGGCAGCGCGGCTCTGGCCTGTTGCCACAACCACTTGTTGCCCTGATGGGTGAAGCCCAGCAGGCTGACGCCGATGAGCAGCAGGAAGAAGAGGCCCATGAGCCACAAGAAAATGCGTTTTACCCAGATCACGATGCAGACCCCTGCAAGGAAATCAGCCGCAGCGGCCAGAAAAGAGAAAGAAGAGGATATGCGCCTGGTTGCCGGGTCATAGTTCCGGCCCCAGTGCGAAGTGCAGCCGCAGCGGCTTGTCCTCCTCGGAGATGCCCACCGCCAGATCGAGCCTGACCTGACCGATGGGGGTGACCCAGCGCACCCCGACCCCGGTGCCTATCTTCCAGGCCTCGCTGTAGTCGACGGTGGCGGTCCCGGCGTCCACGAACAGGGCGCCGAGCCACTTCTCGCTGAAGCGGTAGTTGTACTCCAGGCTGCCGACGCTGGCGTAGCGTCCGCCGGTCAGCTTGCCATCGTCCCCCCGTGGCGAAATGGTCTCGTAACCGTAGCCCCGGACCGTCTGATCGCCGCCGGTGAAGAAGCGCAGGGAGGGGGGGACCAGGGAGAAATCATCCCCGACGATGGCCCCCTGTTCGGCCCGCATCAGGAAACGGTGATCTTCGCCCAGGGTGCGCAGCCACTTGCTGCGCCCCCACACCCGCATGAAGCTGATGTCGGACCCCCAGTAGGGGCTCGAGAACTCCATCGTCAGTTGCTGGCGATCCCCCCAATCCGGCACCAGACCGCCGCGCACCCGCAGCCGTGACCAGGAGACGCCGGGGATCAGCAGCAGGCTGTTCCCCTCGTCCTGACCCTGGACGTAGCGCTCGTTCTCCAGGCGCACAAAGACGTCTCTGTCCCAGCTCTCCGGTCGGCGTGTCCAGCGGTGCACCCCGAAGGTGGCCAGATCGGAGCGGGTGTCGTTGTTGTCGGTGTATTGATAGCCCGCCTGCAGGGAGTAGTAATCCCGCAGCGGGTTGCCCACCGGGATCTGGTAGTCGAAGCTGAGCTCCGCTTCCGGCGCCGAGATCTTGGCGGTGCTGGAGAGGCGGTGACCATAGCGGTTCACCCAGGGTTTCTCCCAGGTGGCACTCAGGCGCGGCCCCACGTCCGTGGCATAACCGATACCGGTCTCAATTTCGTGATCGACCCGGTTGGAGAGGGTCACCTGCACCGGCACCCGGTTGCCCTCGGCCTGGCTGATCAGGGGTTTGATGTCCACCTGCTTGAACAGCTTGGTGGAGGAGACATCCTGGGACATCTCCGCCAGACGGATCGCCAGATAGGGGTCGCCGCTCTTGATGTTGATGAGCGGGCGGATCAGGTGCAGTGCCTCCGGCGTCGCGTCATAGCGGATCTCGCCGAAATGGTAACGCGGGCCAGAGCGAAACAGGATGTAGATCTCCGCCTTGCCCTGTTCCGGGAAAACCTTGACCTGGCTCTTGCTGATCTTGGCGTCAAAATAGCCGCGGGCCAGCCCCAGACTGCCGAGATCCGCCTTGATGGATTCATATTTGCCGTGGTTGAGGGGATCTCCCTCCTTCAGGGGCAGCTTGTCCAGCAGCTCGCTGTACACCTCGTCGCTCCCCGCATCCCCTTCCAGCAGGATGTCGAGGCGCGAGATGATCACGGGTTCCCCCCGCTCGATCTCGATCACCACCTTGGCGGGCGTCTTCTTGTCGCGGTTCAGGGTGATCTTGGGCTGGTAGTAGCCATAGACCTGCAGCGCCTTCTGTACGCTCTCGGTGATCTTGGCGCGGGCGGGGCGGTACTGGCGTTCCTGGTAGACGGGCAGGGCGTTGAGGTAGGCCTCGACGTTGTCTTTCTGCTCTCCCCTGACCCCCTTGATCTGGTAGGTCAACTTGGCCGCCATGGCGGGCATCGCCATCAGCCAGAGAGCGAGGGCGAGCAGCAAGAGACCGGGCCCGGGGCGACGGGATCGCCCGGATGAAGTGCTCCCGGTGAGAAAAGTAGGATAGCATCCTGTCAAACGTCAGTTTCCCCGAATAACATGATTTAAAGATTGTGTTATTTAGTACGATACCGAGACTCATCCCGGGCGAGTGCCGCTCATCCTAGCATAATCGCGACGGCGAAATCCCACGCTCGGGGCCCCTTTGCGTGCCGCTCTGCCGCCCCCGGTGCGGGGATCGCTTCGGCCCTGCAAGGAGCCAGCCGGGTGTGAGGAGCCAAACTGCGCACAATCCGGGCAAGGGGCGAACAAAACGCCACCACCTGCCCCGCCACGCCGGATCTCCCCTGGCGCCCTTGGGCTGGCAGCAGGGTCCGGCTCGTCGCGACAACCCTTGTCGGACACCCCGCATCCGGCGGGTTTCGTCAACCCGTCCCCCTCGACTTGCTCCGTGCCCTCTTCCCCACCCTGCCTGCTATTGAACAGGAAAATAAGTTTAAATCAATCACTTGAATAGATGGCACTAAAGCTTCGTTCAATTCAATCGATTTATCCCGCTGCCCCTGCGCTCCTGCCTGTCCCACACTGATCCCAATCATCGCAGGAGAGACCCCATGCACCTACGTAGCGAACAACTGGCTGACTACATCGCCGACCGACTCGAGTTCATCACCTTCCTGGCCTGCTGCAGCGCCCTGCTGGCCCTGCTGACCGGCATGAACGGCCAGCAGGCCCTCGCCTTCACCGCGCTCAATCTGCCCTTTGGCCTGGCCCTGCTGCTGGGCATGGCCCTGCTCGCGCCCCTGTCTGCCCACTGGCGCCTGCCCGGCATAGTTCTGCTGCTGGTGAGCGCAGCCCTGGCCACCCTGCAGATGGGGGGCAACTGGCTCAACCCCCTGGCCATCTGGAGCCTCTATGCCCTGCTGGGGCTGGAGATCCTCTGGCAATCCCGGGCCAGGGTCCCCCTGGCCGCCGGCCCCCGGAGCCGGGTCTCGCGCCCGAGGGGCTGACGCGGAGGCGCAATTGCAGTAATCTTGCGCCCCCTTTCCCCTCGCCGAGGAGCATTCCGATGAAAAAAGCCTGTGCCCAGCACATCCTGGTCAAGACCGAGAAACAGTGTCTGGAGATCAAGGAGAAGCTCGCCAAGGGCGCCGATTTCAGCCAGATGGCCAAGCGTTTCTCCACCTGCCCTTCCGGCAAGCGTGGCGGCGATCTGGGAGAGTTCTCCAAGGGGGACATGGTCAAGTCCTTCGACGATGCCGTGTTCAAGGGGGAGCTGCTGACCGTGCTGGGGCCGGTGCGCACCAAGTTCGGCTTCCACCTCATCAAGGTGCTCTATCGCAGCTGATCCAGGGCGACGAGGCCATCGGCTCTCTGAGCCGCAGGCCTGGGATTGATGATCATTTACTAACGTTATCAGGCAATTAAGTTTATCCTTCTGGGCATAGTTCCATCCTGACCCGTGGATCCCTCATATGCACAGCTCTTTGTGGTGGCCGCTGCTGACCTGGCTATTGCCCCTTTGCGGGGCCCTTGGCAGCCGCGCCCATCTCTGGCCCTGGTGGCTCGGCTTCATCCTCTGTCTCGCCAGCGCCCTCCTCAGCCTCGTGCTGCTGCTGCGCCTGCCCTGGCGCTATCGCCGCACCACCAACCTCTGGCCGGATATCTGGGGCATAACTCCCCTGCTGCTGCCCCTGCTGTTTCTCGTCCAGGCGCTGCGCTCCCCCCTCACCAACGACGTCAGCACGGATCCCTACCATCCGCCACGGCTCCAGTGGGCCGAGCAGCTCAGAAGCCCGGAGGATCTCCCGGTCTCCCCCCCGCCCCTGCAACTATTTCCAGGCAACCCCGGTCCTCTCTATACCCGGGCATCCCCGGTCGAAGTGCTCGCGGAAGCCGAGGAACTGATGACGGAGCTGGGCTGGCAGGTTCGCCCGGGCAGCGAGGGTATCGATGCCGTCGTCACCACCGGCTGGTTCGGGTTTCAGGATGACGTGGCCCTGCGGGTCTTTGCCGGGCCCAAAGAGACCCGTATCGACATGCGCTCCGCCTCGCGCCAGGGGCGCAGCGATCTGGGGGTCAACCGGGCACGGATCATCGATTTCCTGAATCGGTTGAACGAGCGTCTGGGCGGGGCCTACAAGCCCAAGATGGAGAAGCTCAAAGAGGAACAAGATGCGCATTGAGGTCAAACCGGACCGGGCCTACGCCTGGTTCATCCGCCCCTTCTTCTGGCTGCAGAAACGCAACTACGGTCAGGTGCTGATCCCGGGCAAGTGCTGGGGGCGCTCCCCCAGGCTGTTCGCCGCGGTCGCCACCCTCTACGGCGTCATCAACCGCAAGCGCTCCCCCATCGACCCCGTGCTGCGCTCCCTGGTGACGGTGCGGGTCTCCCAGCTCAACTGGTGTCGTTTCTGTGTCGACATCAACGCCATGACCCTCGTCAAGCGGGCAGGCTCCAGCGACAAGGTGGAGGCGCTAGCCCGGTGGCGCGACAGCCCCTTGTTCGACGAGCGGGAGCGGGCCGTGCTGGACTATGCCGAGGCCATGACCGGGCTGGATGGCGTGAGCGACGAGCAGGCCGCCCGCCTCAAGCCCTGGTTCGATGACGACGCCCTGGTGGAGCTCACCGGCCTCATCGCCTTCCAGAACATGTCCGCCAAGTTCAATGCCGCTCTCGACATCGCTCCCCAGGGGTTCTGCCAGTTGCCGGTGCAACCCGAGCACCCCCTCGACAAGGGGCAGGGATGAACCAGGCACGCCTGCTGCTGTTGCTGGCGATGGGGGCCCTGGTCGGCACCTTCTTTGCCCTCGACCTTGACCACTATCTGAGCCTCACCCAGTTGCAGGCCCACCAGGCGCGCTTGGCCCTTTGGGTCGACCGCCATGTTGTCGCGGCCAGCCTGCTGTTTCTGGTGCTCTATGTGCTCACCACCGCCCTCTCCCTGCCGGGGGCTGCCCTGCTCACCCTGGCGGGCAGCGCCGTCTTCGGCATCCTGTGGGGGCTCTTGCTGGTCTCCTTTGCCAGCTCCCTCGGCGCCACCCTGGCCTTTCTCAGCGCCCGCTTCCTGCTGCGGGACTGGGTCGAGACGCGCTTTGGCGACAAGCTGACGAGCGTTCAGGCCGGCATGCAAAAGGAGGGGGCCTTCTATCTGCTGAGCCTGCGCCTCATCCCCCTCTTCCCCTTCTTTCTGGTCAACCTGGTGATGGGGCTCACCCCCATCAGAGTCAGCACCTACTACTGGGTCAGCCAGCTCGGCATGCTGCCGGGCACCCTCGTCTACGTGCTGGCGGGGAGCGAGCTGGCTACCCTCACCAGCACAGGCAACCTCTTCTCCCCCGGCCTGCTGGCCGCCCTGACCCTGCTCGGCCTGATGCCCTGGCTGATGCGTGCCTTGCAGCGCCGTCTCGCCCTCTACCGATTGCACGCACCCTACCGCAAGCCGGCGCGCTTTGACTACAACCTGCTGGTGATAGGCGCCGGCGCCGGAGGTCTGGTCACCAGCTACATCGCCGCCGCGGTGAAAGCCAGAGTGGCCCTCATCGAGCAGCACAGGATGGGGGGGGATTGCCTCCATACCGGCTGCGTCCCCTCCAAGGCGCTGATCCGAAGCGCCCGCTTCGCCATTGAACAGCGCAAGGCCGGGGAGCTTGGTTTTACCCCGAGCCAGAGCCGCGCCGACTTCGCCGCCGTGATGGCGCGGGTCGCCCGGGTCATCGAGGAGGTCGAACCCCACGACTCGGTGGCGCGCTATGAAGGACTCGGGGTGGAGTGCATCCAGGGGCGGGCGCGGGTCACCTCCCCCTGGGAGGTGGAGGTCAACGGCAGGCGCCTGACCAGCCGCCATATCGTGATCGCCACCGGCGCCCGCCCCCGGGTGCCCGCACTGCCGGGACTGGACGGGGTTCCCTACCTCACCTCCGACACCCTCTGGCAGCGACTGCGTGAGCCCCCCCGCCATCTGCTGGTGCTGGGAGGGGGCCCCATCGGCTGCGAGCTGGCCCAGAGCCTGGCCCTGCTCGGTATCCCCGTCACCCTGGTGGAGCAAGGCCCTCAGCTGCTGCCCCGGGAAGATAGGGACGTCGCCGGGGCCCTGGCCGCGCAGCTGGAGCACGACGGCGTCACCCTGCACCTCGGCTGGCAGGCTACCTCGGCCGAGTATATGGACGGTAAAGGCACCAACCTGCCCATCCGGCTGCACCTGCGCCGGGGGGACGAGACGCTGGTGGTTGAGGGGGACCAGCTGCTGCTGGCCCTTGGCCGGGAGGCCAACGTGAGCGGTTTCGGGCTGGAGGCGCTGGGGGTTGAACTGGCACCCGGCGGCACCCTGGCCATCGACGGCTTCCTCGCCACCAACTACCCCAGCATCCTGGCGGTGGGGGACGTTGCCGGCCCCTACCAGTTCACCCATTTTGCCGCCCATCAGGCCTGGTATGCCGCCATCAACGCCCTCTTTGGCCAGTTCAGGCGCTTTCGGGCAGACTACAGGGTCATGCCGGCGGCCACCTATACCAGTCCGGAGATAGCCCGGGTCGGCCTCAACCAGAAAGAGGCTCTGGCCCGAGGCATCCCCTTCGAGTCGACCCGCTTCGAGATGGCCGAGCTGGACAGAGCCATCGCCGACGGCGAGTCAGGGGGCTTTGTCGAGGTGCTGACGGTGCCGGGCCGTGACAGGATACTCGGGGCCACCATAGTGGGTGCTCACGCCGGCGAGCGGATCGCCGAGTTTGCCCTCGCCATGCGCCACCGCCTGGGACTTGGCAAGATCCTCGCCACCGTTCACCCCTACCCCACCCTGATGGAGGGGAACAAGTACGTGGCTGGCGCCTGGCGCCGTGCCCGCCAGCCCGGGCGCCTGCTGGCGCTGCTGGCCCGTTATCACCGCTGGCGCCGCGGCGCCTGACTCTGACGAGGCAACCATCATGTTCAAGACCCGACTTCGCGCCCTGCTCCGTCCCCTGATGGCAGCTGTCCCCCTGCTGCTGACCTCCCCGCTCCACGCCAATGACGCATCGTGGCAGCAGACCCTGCTGGCCGCCAGGGGGCAGACAGTCTACTTCAACGCCTGGGGGGGCAGCCCCGAGATCAACGCCTACCTGGTGTGGGCCAGGCAGGAGATCGCTCGCCAGTACCAGGTCGAGCTGGTGCAGGTGAAGGTGGATGACATCGCCCAGAGCGTGAGCCAGTTGCTGGCCGGCAAGCAGGCTGGCAAGACGTCGAACGGCCCCATCGACCTGCTCTGGGTCAACGGCGAGAACTTCAAGGCGCTCAAGGAGCAGGGGCTGCTGGGGGCCCCCTTTACCGACGAGCTGCCCAACATGGCCTTGGTGGACACCGCCCTGCCGGTGAGTGAAGACTTCACCGTGCCGGTCGAGGGGCTGGAGGCCCCCTGGGGCATAGGCCAGCTCAATCTGATGGTGGATGGCGACCAGGTAGACGTTCCTCCCACCTCGGCGGCCGCCCTGCTGGCCTGGGCCAAGGCTCACCCCGGCCGCTTCACCTACCCCAAGCCTCCCCAGTTTCACGGCTCGAGCTTTCTCAAGCAGATCCTGCTGGAGCTGACACCGGATCCGGCGCCCCTCTATCAAGAGGCGACCGATGCCGACTTCCTTCGCATCACCGCCCCTCTCTGGGCCTGGCTCGACCAGCTTCACCCCGCGCTCTGGCGAAAGGGCAGGCTCTTCCCCACCGGCGCCGCCGAAACCAGGCAGTTGCTCGATGACGGCGAGCTGGCCATAGCCATCAGCTTCAACCCGGGGGAAGCCCAGAGTTCGGTGCAAAACGGCACCCTGCCCCCCACCGTCCAGGCCATCGCCATGGAGAAAGGGGCGCTCACCAACAGCCATTTCCTCGCCATCCCCTTCAATGCCTCCGCCCGGGCCGGGGCCAAGGTGGTGGTCAACTTCCTGCTGAGCCCCGCCGCCCAGGCGCGCAAGAGCGACCCCGCCTTCTGGGGGGATCCCAGCGTGCTGCGCCAGGAGGCGCTGCCAGGCCAGACCCGTCCGGCATTGCGCTTCAAGGGAGTGGCAGAGCCCCACCCCAGCTGGCAGACGCGGCTGGAAGCGGCCTGGGCCGAGCGCTACGGCCACTGATCCATCATGCAGGCGCGCGCCCCTCTTCTCCTCCTGCTGCCCTTTTTGATGCTGGGAGCCCTGCTGCTGGGGATCCCGCTCGCCGGGGGCCTGCTGTTGCTGGTCATCGAGGGACTCACCCCCGCCAATCTATCCCTCTTGCTCCCCCAGCCCGGACTCTGGCACTCCGCAGGGTTGAGCCTCTGGGTGGCGGGCGCCTCCACCCTGGGGGCCCTCGGCGCCACCGCCCTGCTACTCGCCCAGGGGGACGGGCGTCCCTGGATGCGCTGGCTGCGCCGCCTGCTCTCCCCCCTGCTGGCGCTTCCCCACGTCGCCTTTGCCATCGGCATCGCCTTTCTGATCGCTCCCTCCGGCTGGCTGCTGCGCCTCGTCGCCCCCCTGCTTGACCTCACCCATCAGCCCCCGGACTGGCAAACCCTCAAGGATCCCTGGGGCCTTGGCCTCATCGTGGTGCTCATCCTCAAGGAGACCCCCTTCCTGCTGCTGATGGCGCTGGCGGCACTGGATCCCGCCAAGGTGGCGCGCCAGCAGTGGCTGGGGGCCAGCCTCGGCTTCAGTGCCCCCCGGATCTGGTGGCACCTGCTGCTGCCCGCCCTCTGGCCCGCCCTGCGACTGCCCCTCTACGCGGTGGCCGCCTATGGTCTGGCGGTGGTGGATCTCGCCCTGCTGCTGGGGCCGGATGCCCCGCCGCCCCTGGCGGTGCGACTCTGGCTCTGGTATCAGGATGCCGACCCCGCCTGGCGCGGCGCCAGTGCCAGCGGCGCCCTCTTGCTGCTCGCCCTCAACCTGCTGCTGCTTGGCGCCCTCAGGCTGCTGGAGCGGACCCACCTCACCCTCGGCAAGGCACGCTGGCTGGATGGGCGACGCGCCCCCGCCTCGCCCTGGCCCGCACTCATTGCCCGCATCGGCGTGTGGGGGCTGCTCCTGACCAATCTGCTGGTGCTCGCCGCCCTGCTGCTCTGGTCCCTGACCCGGCGCTGGTCCTTTCCCGCCCTCTGGCCGAGTGAATGGAGCAGCCACCACTGGCTGGCTCTGCTGCCGAGCCTGGGCCCGCTGCTGTGGCAGAGTCTGTGGCTGGCCCTGCTCTGCGCCGCGCTCTCCCTGCTGCTGGCGGTGCTCTGTCTCGAGGCGTTGCCTGCGCGCCGCGCCGCACGCACCCTCTGGCTTGTCTGCCTCCCTCTGCTGCTGCCCCAGGCCAGCCTGCTGTTTGGATTGCGCCTTCAGACCGACGGGCTGGGATTCACTGGCATAGGCCCTGGCTGGGTACTCTGGAGCCAGTTGATCTTCGTCTTTCCATACGTCTATCTCTGCCTGCACGGCCCCTATCGCCAGTTCGACGAGCGCCTCACCCGGGTGGCCCTCACGCTCGGGGCCAGCCCCTGGGGGGCCTGGTGGCGAGTCAAGGGTCCCCTGCTCGCCCGTCCCCTGTTGTTCGCCTTCGGTGTCGGAGCGGCGGTGAGCCTGGCCCAATACCTGCCGACCCTGCTGTTCGGGGGCGGGCGGGTCGTCACCATCACCACGGAGGCGGTGGCCATCGGCAGCGGCCTCAACCGGCGGCTGGCGGGGCTCTACGGCCTGCTGCAACTGCTGCTGCCCCTTTTCATCTATGCCCTGGCGCTCTGGCTGCCGCGGCGCATCAACCCCGCCCTGAGGCCCTGACCCGATGCTGCATACCTCCGCACTCACCCTCTTCCTCGACGGCGCCCCCCTGCTGACGCTCCCTCCCCTCAGGGTGGCCCCGGGCGAGGTGCTCACCCTGATGGGACCGAGCGGCTGTGGCAAGAGCTCCCTGCTGGCGGCCCTGGCGGGAGTGCTGCCACCCGGGGGGCCCATCCGGCTGACCGGGGACATCCTGCTCGGCGCACATCGCCTCACCCTGCTCCCCCCCCAGGAGAGGGGCATCGGCATCCTGTTTCAGGATGACCTGCTGTTTGCCCACCTGACGGTGGCCGAAAATCTGATGTTCGGCATGCCGGCGCATCTCAAGGGGATGGCGGCAAGGCAGACCCGGGCCCGCGAGGCGCTGACCGAGGTCGGGCTGGAGGCTCAGGCGGACAAGCTGCCCAGGGCGCTCTCAGGCGGCCAGAAAGCCCGCGTCAGCCTGCTGCGTGCCCTGCTGGCCGAGCCCAGGGCATTGCTGCTGGACGAGCCCTTCTCCCGCCTCGACAAGCCGCTGCGGGCGGCATTCAGAACCCTGGTGTTCGAGCGCCTGCGCACGCAGGCCATCCCCGCGCTGCTGGTGACCCACGACGAAGAGGATGCGCCGGGCACCATCTTGCAGTTGATCCCCCCAGTCATCCCAGAAGAGGAGCACCACCTTGTTTGATCGCCACCTGATTCCGGTTATCCGCCGCCCCCTCGCCGCGCTCGCCCGCCCCCTGTGCCGGGCCGGGGTGAGTGCCAACCAGGTGAGCCTCGCCGGCTTTCTCATCGGGATGCTGGCGCTGCCGCTGCTGGCCTTTGGCTGCTATCAGTGGGCGTTGGCGGCGATTCTGCTCAACCGGCTGCTGGACGGGCTGGATGGCGCCGTGGCGCGGGAAACGGGCATCACCGACTGCGGCGGGTTTCTCGACATCACGCTGGATTTCATCTTCTACGCCGCCGTGGTACTGGGCTTTGCCCTCGCCGACCCGGCCAACGCCCTGGCCGCCGCCACCCTGCTGTTCGCCTTCATGGGCACGGGATCGAGCTTTCTGGCCTTTGCCATCATGGCGGGCAAGCGGGGCATCGAGAGCCCCGTCTACCACCACAAATCCCTCTACTATCTGGGCGGGCTTACCGAGGGGAGCGAAACCATCGCCCTCTTCGTGCTCATGTGCCTCTGGCCTGCCGCCTTCGTGCCACTGGCCTACGGTTTCGCCCTGCTCTGTGCCATCACGACCCTGACCCGGATCTGGAGCGGCTACCACACCCTGCGCTGACGGGATCCCGGGGGGCGCGCCGGCACGGAGCACTTGCGCCTGCACGCCAATGTTTTACCATGACGGCACTCTTTTTCAGGCTCACGAGAACCCTATGCGTCGCCTTGTCTGTGTCCTCTCCCTGTTTCCCCTGATCTACGGCTGCAGCAGCACGCCGGCGCCCAAGCCCGTGGTCAAACCCCAACCCAACAGCGCCTTCATCAACCAGACGCCGCCGAGCAAACCCTTCTACGGACAGGTGAGCCAGCCCGGGGTCAGCAAGGGGGACTTCGCCAATCGTTCCAACGTGGACAACTTCGTGCAGCGGATGGTGCAAAAGCACGGTTTCGACAGCGCCGAGCTGCACCGGGTACTGGCCCAGGCCGAGCGTTATGACTGGATCATCAAGCTGATGGACGCCCAGGCCCCCACCACCAGACCGCCCACCGGCCCGACCGGCGCCTGGAACCGCTACCGCGCCAAGTTCATCACCCCGGACAACGTGCAGAACGGCGTCAACTTCTGGCGTGAATACGAGAGTGAACTCAACCGGGCGCAGCAGATCTACGGGGTGCCACCCGAGATCATCGTCGGCATCATCGGGGTGGAAACCCGCTGGGGTCGGGTGATGGGCAAGACCCGCATTCTCGACGCCCTGGCGACCCTGGCATTTGACTACCCGCGCCGCGCCGACTTCTTCACCGGCGAGCTGGAAGCCTTCCTGGTGATGACCCGGGATGAGGGGATGGATCCCACCGAACCCAAGGGCTCCTATGCCGGGGCCATGGGCTACGGCCAGTTCATGCCGTCGAGTTTTCGCAACTACGCGGTGGACTTCAACGGCAACGGCCACACCAACCTGTGGGATCCGGTGGATGCCATCGGCAGCGTGGCCAACTACTTCAAGGCCCACGGCTGGGAGAAAGGGCAGCCGGTGGCAGTACGCGGCCAGGGACAGCTGCCGGGCTATGAGCACGGCTTCCAGACCCGCTACCCGGTGGCCACCCTGCGCGGAGCCGGGCTGGCTCCCACCGGCAATCTGGGCAATCACAAGGAGGCGAGCCTGCTGCGTCTGGATGTCGGCACCGGTTACCAGTACTGGTACGGCTTGCCGAACTTCTACGCCATCACCCGCTACAACCACAGCACCCACTACGCCATGGCGGTATGGCAGCTTGGCCTTGCCGTCAGGGATGCCAGAGGCAGCTACTGAGTCAGCCTCAATACCAACGAAAACGGGCCCGCAGGCCCGTTTTTTTTATTCGTTTTCCAGCAGCCAGCGTTTGAGCAGGGCGGCCAGCTGCTCCTGTTCGGCCAGGCTCAATGGGGCCAGCAGGCGGCGCTCGTTCGCCACGTGCTGTTCCACCGCATGGTCAACCAGCTCCCGCCCCGGCTCCGTCAGGCAGACCAGCAGGCTGCGTCTGTCATCGGGGGAGGCTTCACGTCTTATCAGGCCACGCTGCTCCAGCTTGTCGAGCCGGGCCGTCATGGCCCCTGAACTCAGCATGGCGGACTGGTAGAGCGCGGTCGGGGTCAGCGGCTCACCGGCCCGACGCAGGGTCGCCAGGATATCGAAGTCAGACCCCAGCAGACCGCACTCCTTGAGGGTCTCGCTCACTTCGCGCCCGGCGATCGCCGCCATGCGCGCCACCCTCCCCAGCACCCCCATGGGGGTGCAGTCGAGGTCCGGGCGCTGCCGGGCCCACTGGGCCAGCAGCTGATCTACATGATCACTCTCCATTCGGGCTCCATTATCTTTACATGAAGATACTTGATAATAAACCAACTCGCGGCTAATGTATCTTTACTTAAAGATACTTTGTTACGAGATAACCATGCCGCTGCTGATCGCCCTGCTCGCCCCCCTGCTCTGGGGCAGCACCTATGCCGTCGTCAGTCTCTACCTGACCGACTACTCCCCCTACTGGGTGGCCGTGTGGCGCGCCCTCCCCGCCGGGGTGCTGCTGCTGTTGCTCCATCCCCGCAGACCGCCTCTCGTCTGGAGCAGGCAGTTCCTGCTGGCGTTTTGCAACATCACCGCCTTCTTCGCCCTGCTGTTCGTGGCGGCGTTTCGCCTGCCCGGCGCCGTGGCGGGTACGTTGGGAGCGACGCTGCCCCTCATCCTGATGGGGCTGGCCTGGCTGCAAGACGGTGTCAGACCGACGCTCAAGTGGCTGTTGCTGGGGGTGATGGGGCTCGTCGGGGTGCTCTTGTTGCTCAATCCCTCTGCCAATCTGGATCCCGTCGGCGTGGCGTGCGCCCTGCTCGCCACCCTGCTCATCGGCCAGTCGAGCCGCTGGATGCAACGCTGGCCGGTGGACGATCTGCTGGCTCTGACCGCCTGGCAGCTGCTGCTGGGCGGCCTGATGCTGATCCCGCTGGCCTGGTGGCTGGCCGGCCCCATGCCCCTGCCCAAGGCTGACGCCACTCCCGGGCTTATCTGGCTGGTGATCCTCAACACGGCCCTGGCCTACTGGGCCTGGCTCTGGGGACTCAAACGCCATGGCCCGGAGGTGATGGGGATGCTGGCCCTCACCAATCCCATGGTGGCGGTCTCCTGCGGTGTGCTGATGGTGGGAGAAACCCTGGATGGCCGTCAGTGGCTCGGCATCGGCATCATCCTGCTCTCTCTCTTCCTGATGAAGCTGCCGGCCCGCTCCTTCCTCAAGCGCTGGCAGAACCGCAAGGCCGCCATCGGCAGCGTCGACAACGGCTGATCCGCAGTCAACCCGACACAAAAAAAGAGGAGCCACCAGGGCTCCTCTTTCACATGGGTTGTTGCCGTTAGGGTCAAACGCCTGCCTTGGCCAGGGCGGCGGAGACGATCTGCTGGGCTTCCTGCTGGATGAGGTCCAGGTGCGCCTCCCCCTTGAAGCTCTCCATGTAGATCTTGTAGATGGACTCGGTGCCGGAGGGGCGCGCCGCGAACCAGCCGTTCTCGGTCACCACTTTCAGGCCGCCGATGGCGGCATCGTTGCCAGGCGCCTTGGTCAGCTTGGCGAGGATGGGCTCGCCAGCCAGGGTGGAGGCTTCCACCAGGGCCGGATCCAGCTTGGAGAGCACCGCCTTCTGGGCGCTGTTGGCCGGGGCATCAATGCGGCGGTAGCTGGAGCGGCCGAATCTGGCTTCGAGCGCATCGTAGTGGGCCTGGGGATCCTTGCCGGTCACCGCCAGGATCTCGGCCGCCAGCAGCGCCAGAATGAAGCCATCCTTGTCGGTGGTCCAGACGGTACCGTCCTTGCGCAGGAAGGAGGCACCCGCGCTCTCCTCGCCGCCAAAGCCGAACTCGCCGCTGTAGAGACCGTCCACGAACCACTTGAAGCCGACCGGCACCTCTTTGAGGGTGCGACCGATCTCGCCGGCCACCCGGTCGATCATGGAAGAGGAGACCAGCGTCTTGCCGACGGCCGCCCCCTTGGGCCAGCCGGTTCTGTGGGTGAACAGATACTGGATGGCCACCGCCAGATAGTGGTTCGGATTCATCAGGCCCGCCTTGGTGACGATGCCGTGACGGTCGTAGTCAGGGTCATTGCCAAGGGCGATGTCGAACTTGTCTTTCAGGGCAATCAGGCTCGCCATGGCGAACGGGCTGGAACAGTCCATCCGGATCTTGCCGTCTTTGTCCAGGGTCATGAAGGAGAAGGTCGGGTCGACCTTGTAGTTCACCACCTCGATGTCCAGACCGTAGCGCCTGGCGATGACGTCCCAGTAGGCGACGCCGGAGCCACCCAGCGGATCCACGCCTATCTTGATGCCAGCCTGCTTGATGGCGGCCAGATCCAGCACGTTCTCGAGATCATCCACATAAGGGGTGACATAGTCGTGTTCCACCACGAACGGGCTCTTGAGAGCCTCGGCAAACGGCATCCGCTTCACACCGGCCAGGCCCGCTTCCAGGATCGCGTTGGCGCGGTCTTCCACCCACTTGGTGATCTCGCCTTCGGCAGGACCGCCGTGGGGCGGGTTGTATTTGAAGCCACCATCTTCCGGCGGGTTGTGGGACGGGGTGATCACCACGCCGTCCGCCTGGGCCACGGGTTTGCCTGCGTTGTGGCGCAGGATGGCATGGGAGATGACCGGGGTCGGCGTGAAGCCGAGGCCGGCCTGAATGCGGGTCTCGACACCGTTGGCCGCCAGCACTTCCACCGCGCTGGCAAAGGCGGATTCAGACAGGGCATGGGTATCCATGCCAACGAACAGCGGCCCCGTGATACCGGCCTGCTGGCGGTACTCCACCAGCGCCTGGGTCACCGCCAGAATGTGGGATTCGGTGAAGGCGCTGTGCAGGGCGCTGCCGCGGTGACCGGAGGTGCCGAAGGCGACCCGCTGCTCAGGGCGGCTCATGTCCGGCTTGTTGAGGTAGTAGGCGCTGACCAGACGGGGAATGTTGGTCAGATCGCAAAGACGAGCCGGCTGACCGGCGTGGGAATGCTGTGCCATGGCGTTTTCCTTGAGCTGAGCCTTGCCCGGCAAGGCCTGAAGTCATTGATGGGTTAAACGGCGCCGCACACCCGAGCCGTCAGATCCTCGTCATAACCCATGCTGTTCATGAGCTGGGCCACCATGTTCTGCTTGCGGCTGGTATTGGTATTGGTGATCACCCAGAACGGGGTCTCCGGTACCGGCTTGGGCTTGGTGGTGCTGCCACTGGCACGCAGCGCTTCCGGGTCACGGGAGAAATAGACGCGCTTGCGCCCTTTTATCTCGGTCGCCTGGGTGAAACCTTCCGGGTTGTCCCGATAGAGGGTGCTCAATACCAGCATGAAGCGGTTGATGGACTTCTCTTCTTTCTGAAGCTCGCCGGAATCCAGCAGTGCCTCCAGCCCCATGGCATCGGCCACGGGTTGCGGTTGCATCGCAGGCGCGGCCGCCACGGTTGCCGTGCCAGCCTGGGCGGGTTGCTCCAGCAGGCGACGCAGGATATCGGACGCACTCTCGCCGATGTGCCGGGTCTGGCTCGCGATAAAGAAGTAGAGATCGTCATCAAGCTCGATGGTTTTCATAGGGATGCGCTGGACTCGTCGAAATTCGGATGCGGCGATTATACATAGGCAGACCCGGCAGCCCAAGCAAGGGGCGGACAGATGTGCATGAATCTCCTTGAGAATACGGCATAATGACGGGCCAAGTGTGTGATCCCCCGCACTGATAGCCGATCCCGGGGAGATATTTTTGAAAAAAAACCACAGAAAAATCCCCCGCCAGGAATGAAATCCTTTTCTTTCAGTGTGTTAAAAAGTATGGCGATAGAGCCCACGACCGATAAGGTGTCATTTTGCAACAATATCCACGATTGAACTTCAAGGATCAGGGCGAAGGCCCGACTGTCGTGCTGATCCATGGCCTCTTTGGCAGCCTGGACAACCTCGGCCTGCTGGCGCGCCCCCTCAGCGAACAATACCGGGTCATCAGCGTCGATCTGCGCAATCACGGCGCCTCCTTTCACTCGGACGAGATGAGCTACCCGGCCCAGGCGGCGGACATCCTGGCCCTGCTGGACCATCTTGGACTTGAGCAGGTGGCCCTGGTGGGCCACTCCATGGGGGGCAAGGTCGCCATGCAGGTCGCCAAGCAGGCCCCTCACAGGGTCAGCAAGCTGGTAGTGGCGGACATCGCCCCGGTGGCCTATCCCCACGCCCGCCACAAGAACGTGTTTGCCGGGCTCAATGCCACGCTGGCCACGCCCCCCCAGAGCCGCAGCGAGGCGGAAGCCATGCTGGCCGAGCACATCGAGATCGCCGGGGTGCGCCAGTTCCTGCTCAAATCCTTCGCCAAAGGGGAGTCTGGATGGGGGTGGCGTTTCAACGTGCCGGCCCTTGAGCGCAACTACGCCAACATCATGGGCTGGCCTGACGATGAACGCCGCTTCGAAGGCGCGACACTCTTCATCAAGGGGGGCGACTCCGACTATATGTTGCCCGAATACACCGGGGCCGCGATGGCCCAGTTCCCGGCCGCCAAGGCCCGCGTCATCGCCGGCACGGGTCACTGGCTGCACGCGGAAAAGCCGGTTTTGTTCAACAAACTGGTTGTGGATTTCCTGTCGACAGGCGGTTAACAGTTTCAAATCCTTTGTGATATAGTGCGCCCGTCTTAAGGAGTGCGCGCAATCCATGCTGAGTGAACACATCGATCTCATCGAGAGTCTGGGCCTGAAACTGTTCTTCGTGGCCATCTTCCTGCTGATTGGTCTGGCCATTCAGGACGTGCTCAAACGGGGCAATGTGCCCCGCTTCGGCCGCTTCGTCGTCTGGCTGGTGCTGTTTCTGGGTTGCGCGGGTTTTGTCGCCAAGGGGCTGATCGAAATGGGCTGGGAAGGCTCAGGGATCGGCTAACTACTTTTCATCTGTGATGTATGGCCAAACAGCAAACTGATCGAACAACACTGGATCTGTTCGCAACTGAGAAGCGCCCCGGCAGGCCAAAGACCAATCCACTCCCCCGCGAGACCCAGCTCAAGATCAACAAGCGCAACCAGCTCAAGCGCGATCGTGAGAACGGGCTGAAACGGGTCGAGTTAAAGGTGGAAGCCGAGTTGCTGGAGCGCCTGAACCAACTTGCGCTGCAACAGAACGTCAGCCGAGCCGAGCTGATCCAATCTATCCTGAAGCAACAGATCGAGTCTGCTCATGCAGCAGGCATCGCAATCTGAACCGTCAAGCATCAACACCAGATACGGGTAACGAAACACTATGGCTAGTGTAGGTCTGTTTTTCGGCAGCGATACCGGTAATACCGAAGCTGTCGCCAAGATGATCCAGAAAGAACTGGGCAAACAACTGATTGAAGTCCGTGACATTGCCAAGAGCAGCAAGGCCGACATCGACAGCTTCGATCTGCTGATGTTCGGCATCCCGACTTGGTACTACGGCGAAGCCCAGGCCGATTGGGACGACTTCTTCCCCGAGCTCGAAGAGATCGACTTCAACAACAAGCTGGTGGCCATCTTCGGATGCGGCGATCAGGAAGACTATGCCGAGTACTTCCTCGACGCCATGGGCACCCTGCGTGACATCGTCGAAGCCAAGGGCGCCATCATCATCGGCCACTGGCCGACCGCGAGCTACGAGTTCGAAGCCTCCAAGGCACTGGTGGATGACAAGCACTTCGTGGGCCTGGGCATCGACGAAGATCGCCAGCCGGAGCTGACTGCCGAGCGCGTCAAGGGCTGGTGCAAACAGCTGCACGAAGAGATGTGCCTGGGCGAGCTGGAGTGATCTGATCTCCCTCCCTCTTCATGCAACAAGGGCCCCGACGGGGCCCTTGTTGCATCTGCAGCAGGCTTTCAGCCACCCCTGTGCTGGGGCTTGGATCTGACATAGAGGGTGCGCTTCACCTGGGCCACCAGCTCGCCCTGGCCATCCTGCACCTGCACCTCGAACTCGGGAAAGTGCTTCTCCCCCCCCTCGGTCGCCGCCACGATCGATGCCAGCTTGGCGTCGCTCAGGGTGAACTCCGCCACCAGTTTGCCCTTGCCCGGCTTGATGAAATTGATGCTGCCCGCCTTGTCCCACACGTAGTAGCGGTTCTTGAAATAGCCCATCAGCATCAACGGGTAGATGGGATCCGTCATGGCGAACATGCTGCCACCGAACTGGGTCCGGTTGGCATTCTTGTTCCACCAGCGGGACTTGAGAGTGACCCGGCAGAAGCGAAAATCGGGGCTCAGGGTTTCTATCTTGATGCCTGCACCCCAAAAGGGGGGCCAGGCGTTGAGGGCGCAGCGCACCCAGGCGGCATTGCCGAAAAGCCAATCCATGGATCTCATCCGACCAGACTATAAAGAAGTCACATAGTATCAACATTCTCTGGTCGAGCAAGCGGGCCTGAATATTCCCATGACGGGCTTGATGAGCTAAAGCCCTTGAATTGCTGGGTTTATTTTTAACTTGGCTACGACCTATAATGACAGGCCAAGCGAGTTCGTGGTTGCCATTACAGCGGCAGTCAATCAGAATAACCACACCTTCGAGAATGCGAATAAATAGAAATGGCAGACAACAACCAAGCGTTAAAAAAGGCCGGGCTCAAGATCACCTTGCCCCGTGTCAAGATCCTGGAAATCCTGCAACAGCCGGACTGCCAGCACACCAGTGCGGAAGATCTGTACAAACGGCTGATCGATCAGGGCGAGGAGATTGGTCTCGCTACCGTTTATCGCGTTCTCAACCAGTTTGATGATGCCGGTATCGTCACCCGTCACCATTTCGAAGGGGGCAAGTCGGTGTTTGAGCTGGCCACCCAGGAGCACCACGACCACCTGGTCTGCCTCGACTGCGGCAAGGTGATCGAGTTCTCCGACGAGGTGATCGAACAGCGCCAGCGCGACATCGCCAAGGCGCACAACATCCGTCTGACCAACCACAGCCTCTACCTGTATGGCCACTGCGCCAACGGTGACTGCAAGCACGACGATTGATTCGGCCGGGTCGGCGCAATAAAAAAGCCAGCATGATGCTGGCTTTTTTGTGTCCGCAATCCGGATCAGAAGCGGCAGGGTCTCCCCTGCCCTATTCTATCAGACCTCGGCCTTGCCCCAGACGTCACGCAGGGCCACGGTGCGGTTGAACACCAGGCGCTCGGCGCTGGAGAGCTTGTTGTCGGCGCAGAAGTAACCTTCACGCTCGAACTGGTAGGCAAACTCCGGCTTGGCATCCTTCAGGGAAGCTTCCACCCGGGCCCCTTCGATGATCACCAGGGATTCCGGATTCAGAGCCGCTTCGAAGTCATCCTCGGCGCCCGGGTTCGGCACCTTGAACAGACGGTCGTAGAGACGCACTTCGGCCGGCAGGGAGTGAGTGGCGCTGACCCAGTGGATCACCCCTTTCACCTTGCGGCCGTCCGCCGGATCCTTGCCCAGGGTCTCGGGGTCGTAAGAGCAGTAGATGCAGGTGACCTTGCCGTCCGCATCCTTCTCGACCCGTTCGGCCTTGATGACGTAGGCGTTGCGCAGGCGCACTTCCTTGCCCAGCACCAGCCGCTTGAACTGCTTGTTGGCTTCCTCTTTGAAGTCCGCCTCGTCGATGAAGATTTCGCGGGAGAAATGCAGCTCACGGGTCCCCATCTCCGGCTTGTTCGGGTGCGCAGGGGCTGTCAGCACCTCGTCGGCCGCCAGGTTCTCGATCACCACCTTCACCGGGTGCAGCACGGCCATGGCGCGCGGGGCGTTCTCGTTGAGATCGTCGCGGATGCAGGCTTCCAGCATGCTCATCTCGACGATGTTATCCTGCTTGGTCACACCGATGCGCTTGCAGAACTCGCGGATGGAGGCCGGGGTGTAACCACGGCGGCGCAGACCGGAGACGGTCAGCATGCGCGGATCATCCCAGCCGTTCACGTGCCCCTCGGTCACCAGCAGGTTCAGCTTGCGCTTGGACATGACGGTGTATTCGAGGTTCAGACGGGAGAACTCGTACTGACGGGGGTGACAGTCGATGCTGATGTTGTCCAGCACCCAGTCATACAGGCGACGGTTGTCCTGGAACTCCAGGGTACACAGGGAGTGGGTGATCCCCTCCAGGGCATCCGAGATGCAGTGGGTGAAGTCATACATCGGGTAGATGCACCACTCGTCACCGGTCTGGTGGTGGTGGGCAAACTTGATGCGATAGATGACGGGATCGCGCATCACCATGAAGGGGGATGCCATGTCGATCTTGGCGCGCAGGCAGGCGCTCCCTTCGGCCATCTCGCCGTTCTTCATCTTGGCGAACAGGGCCAGGTTTTCTTCCACGCTGCGATCGCGGAACGGGCTGTTCTTGCCAGGGGCGGTCAGGGTGCCGCGGTATTCGCGCATCTGCTCCGGGGAGAGCTCGTCCACATAGGCCAGTCCCTTCTCGATGAGTTCGATGGCGTAGCCGTGCAGCTTGTGGAAATAGTCGGAGGAGTAGCAGATCTCGCCGCTCCACTGGAAGCCCAGCCACTGGACGTCCTGCTTGATGGACTCCACGAACTCGATGTCTTCCTTCGCCGGGTTGGTGTCATCGAAACGCAGGTTGCACTGACCCTGATAGTCGCGGGCGATGCCGAAGTTCAGGCAGATGGATTTGGCGTGGCCGATATGGAGATAACCGTTCGGCTCCGGCGGGAAACGGGTATGCACGCTGCTGTGCTTACCGCTGGCCAGATCTTCATCAATGATCTGACGAATAAAGTTAGTTGGGCTGTTCGCCTGACTCATGGCTCACCTCAAAAATGCGTCACTGGCGGACGTT
Organism: Aeromonas sp. s1(2024); assembly: GCF_040908005.1. NCBI lineage: Bacteria > Pseudomonadati > Pseudomonadota > Gammaproteobacteria > Aeromonadales > Aeromonadaceae > Aeromonas > Aeromonas sp. s1(2024). The sequence goes on from NZ_JBFOCW010000047.1 coordinate 72,031, forward strand.
GTGCCGGCTGGCACCCTCATACCCCCGCCGTCAAGCCGGGTATGATCCCTCATTACGCGCCCTGCCTCAACCTGAATTTGGCCAATTCGGGTCATTGGCGCACCAAAAACGGCGAAACGGGAGAAATTGCAGAGATCCTGGTCAAAAAAAGCCCCGCACGGGGCGGGGTCTCAAGTGATGAAAAACAGACAAAACACACACAACAAAGGTTCACACGCAGAGTCAACCTTTCCCAAACCCGATGGCCATCGACCTTGGGAAAGGCGGGTCTTGCGACCCACCTTGCGTTATGGATTGAGAGCTATCAGTTCAGCTCGGTGACGCGGCTGGTACGCTTGCCATCGAAGCTGGTGGTACGCAGCCAGACCTTGCCATCCACGGTCGGCTTGGCGGCAGCGTCGTAGGCGCTCCAGCTCTTGCCATCCAGGCTGTACTGGATGGGCAGACCCGGCAGATCCACATTCGCTTCCAGCACACCGTTCACCACCTTGGCACCCGGTACGGAGAGGCGATATTCCACCCCGGCCTGGTCCAGTTTGGGCAGCACTCGCTGACCCAGCACGTTGGCAAACTGGTTCCACTCCTTGTTCAGGGTGGCCTTGTTGACATGCTTGGTAGTGCCGGAGAACTCGCGACCCTTCACGTAATCGAGCTCGAAGCCGCCCTTGTGCCAAGCGCGCTCGGCCACGGAGAAGATGCGCGGGTAGACCATGTACTCGTACTGGGCATCGGTGCGCACGGTTTCACTCCATTGCTGACCGGAGATCCCCTTGAACTTGACCGGATCCTGGTCACCCTTGGCCACGAAGGCGTTGCCGTCGCGGTCAACCGAGGTCTCGGCGTTCTGCGGCAGGTTTTCCGGGGCGAAGGCGAACACCTTGCGGGTGTCGTTGAAGCGGGTTGCCCAGTAGTAGCCACGCTCGGCCGGGTGTACCTCGTTCGGGAAGTCGAAGTAGAGGTAATCCGGATTGGAGAGCACCACGTCATAACCCTTGTGCGCCCACTTCATCGCTTCGTTGAAGCCACCCCAGTAGAGGGTTTCCCAGAAGTTGACACGGGTGTTGTCGGTGGCGAAGTCCTTGGCGCTGTTGGCGTATTTCAGACCATCTTCCCACGCCTGCAGGGTGGAGAAGCCGTGACCCTTGACCATCTCGCTCACTTCCTTGGCAAAGTAGACCGGCAGCTCGGCCACGTCCTTGATCTTGCCATCGTCGATCATCTTCTGGCACATCGGGGACTTGCCGAACGGCTTGTCCTGCTTGCTGGAGTCGACGTTGCCCTTCCATGCCACCAGCTCTTCTTTCTTGGTGACGGCCGGATCCTGGTAACCACCGCCCTGCATGATGTTCTTCGCCTCGTCACCACCGTAGTGCCAGGCGGTCAGCGGCTGGCCGGCGGCCTGGTGCATCTGGGCCACTTCATCCATCACCTTGGCCACGAAGGTGGCGGCACCCGGCTGGCAGGGGTTGATGAAGGACATCTTGTCGTAGAACTGCACCGAGGTGACGTTGGAGGTATCGGCCGGGTCAGTCAGACGGAACTGGTTCGCCTCGGCCTCTTTGCCCTCGCTCATCAGACGCTTGTAGCGTGCCTCCATGGAGACCACGGCGGCACGGGCGTGGGCCGGCATGTTGATCTCGGGGATCACGGTCACACCGCGCGCCTTGGCATAGCGTACCAGGTCGATGTAGTCCGCCTTGCTGTAGAAACCGGAGCCCTGGTTGTCGCTGGTGGGGCCGGAGCCGAGCTGCGGCATCAGGCACTTGGTTTCGGACTCGTCATGGCAACGCTGGCTGCCGACGTCGGTCAGCTCCGGCAGGCCCGGGATCTCCAGACGCCAGCCTTCATCGTTGGTCAGCCCCAGGTGCAGCACGTTGAGCTTCATGGCGGACATCTGATCCACCAGTTTCTTCATGGTCTCCGGGCTTCGGAAGTGACGGGCCACGTCGGTCTGCATGCCCCGGTATTCAAAGCGCGGCGCATCCTCGACGCTCATCTGACTCACCAGCTTGTCGTCAACCCCCAGCAGAGAGATCAGAGACTGGGCGCCCCAGAAGGCGCCGTCAACGTCGTGCCCCTGAATGACGGTGCCCTTCTGGCCGATGGTCATGTCGTAGCCTTCGGCCTGCTTGAGCTTGCTGCCGAGCTTGATGGTGACCGGGTAGCCGGTGTCGGAGAGGGTAACACCCAGCTTGGTCAGTTGCGCCTTCAGGGCCTCGGCGCGATCGCTCGGCAGGTCAAGGGCATTGAGCTTGATGGTGGAGAAGTCGACTTGCGGGCCGGCCTTGACCACCTGCTTCATCGGGCTTGGCAGGATGCGGTCGTCAATCTTGCCGGCAGGCAGCAGGGTACTGGTCTGGTTCGCGGCGAAACGGGTCTCGCTGTTCATCAGGATGTTGTTGTCATCCTTGGTGCGCTTCCAGCCATCGGCCGGCATCGGCTTCTCGTAGGTGCTGGCATCGTCGATGTTGCTCATGCTGGCCAGCACTTTCGGCTCGGCCCCTTCACTGGCGACATACCAGTTCGGCATGATGTCAGATTCGAACAATACCCAGTATTCCACCACCAGGGGCACCTCGACCGTGGCGTCCTTGGCAAAGCCCTGGAACTTCTCGGTCGGCGTCAAACGATAGAGGTCGCCGGTCAGGTGGGTGATGGTGAACTGGTCGTTGTCCACCCGCTGGATGCGGCGGATGGAGGAGACATAGATGCTCCAGTCCTTGGAGGTGACGTCGGCACCGGTATTGGTCAGGTGCAGCTTGGCAACGCCGCAGCTTGCCCACTCGGAGCCCAGGGCCTGGCAGTCAAGACCGGCGCCGGCACCGTCATTGGTGACGACTTCGTACTTGACGACGAGGTTGCTGGCGAGGGCGTCGACCACCGCTTGCCTGGCAGCATCGGCTGCAAGTGCGGGACCGGCGAAAACGGTAGACATGGCAATGGCTAACAGAGAATGTTTCAAGTTCATAACTGCTGCTCTCATTTGAAGTAAAGGTTGGATTTTCTTGGCTTTTTTTATATGGGGCCCCGAGGCGGGGCCCTTAGTTATGTCAACAATGGACTTAGACTTGAGGTGAGCGAGTCGCTCGATTAACGCAGGGCTTTCATCTCACCGGCGATGATCTCGGCCAATGGGCCCAGAATCACCTGCAGGTTCTGCTCACCGAGCTTGACCACACCGGCCGCGCCCAGGGCTTTGAGCTTGCGCTCGTCAACGATGCTGCGGTCTTTCAGGGTCAGACGCAGACGGGTGATGCAGGCATCGATGGTCACCAGGTTCTCCTGACCACCCAGCACTTCCAGATACTGCTTGGCCAGCTCGGTGCGGTCGGTGGTTTGAGCCTGTACCGGCACGGCTTCGTCATCTTCACGACCCGGGGTTTTCAGGTTGAACTTGGCGATCACGGCGCGGAAGACCACGTAGTAGAGGCCGAAGAAGACCAGACCCTGTACCAGCAGCATGTACCACTGGGTCGCCAGCGGGTTGCGGCTGGAGAGCACCATATCCACCAGACCGGCGCTGAAGCCGAAACCGGCGATCCAGTGCATGGAGGCTGCGATGAACACGGAGATACCGGTCAGCAGGGCGTGGATGACGTACAGTACCGGCGCCACGAACATGAAGGAGAACTCGAGCGGCTCGGTCACCCCGGTGAAGAAGGCGGCAAAGGCGGCAGCGATCATGATGGACGCAACCTTCTCTTTGTTCTCTTTCTTCGCGCTGTGGTAGATGGCCAGTGCGGCACCCGGCAGACCGAACATCATGATGGGGAAGAAGCCGGCCTGATACATGCCGGTCACGCCCACGACAGCCTTGCCGGCGTCGATGGAGGATTGGCCACCCAGGAAGTTCGGGATGTCGTTGATGCCGGCCACGTCGAACCAGAACACGGAGTTCAGGGCGTGGTGCAGACCAACCGGGATCAGCAGACGGTTGAAGAAGGCATAGATGCCGGCACCGGTGGAGCCCATGCTGACGATGGATTCACCGAAGCTCACCAGGCCACCGTAGATGACCGGCCAGACGGCCATCAGGATGAAGGAGACGACGATCATCACCACGGAGGTCACGATCGGCACCAGACGACGACCGGAGAAGAAAGCCAGCGCCTTGTGCAGCTCCACGCTGCTGAAGCGGTTGTAGAGCTCGGCGGCGATGACACCACACAGGATGCCGACGAACTGGTTGCTGATCTTGGCAAAGGCTGCCGGCACCTGGTCGGCCGGGATACCCTTGATCTGGGCCACGGCGCCCGGGCTCAGCAGGGTGGTGACCACCAGGAAGCCGACCAGACCGGCCAGCGCGGCGGAACCGTCTTTATCCTTGGACATGCCGTAAGCGACGCCGACGGCGAACAGAATGGGCATACTGTCGATGATGGCGGCGCCCGCCTTGATCAGAAACGCAGCCAGAGGGCTTCCGCCACCCCAACCGTTCGGGTCAATCCAGTAGCCAATCCCCATCAGGATCGCGGCGGCAGGCAATACCGCTACCGGCACCATCAGGGCACGGCCGATCTTTTGCAAATAACCGAGAATGTTCACGGTTCCTCTCCTTAGTTGGTGTTTTTCTAGAAATTAAGTGCTTATCACGTTCGACGCATAAGCCATCAAGGCTTGATTGGCAGTCTATGTGTTTTATTTCGCTGCGCAAATTAATAAACCAGCTTTCGTGATCATTATCACTCAACAGAGATAAAGGTAGCCGATAGATGTGGCTTAGTTTGCAATCTTTATTTACGCTATAAAACAACTTGAATCCGTGTCTGGTCCCTTGCCGTCACTCCCTGTGCGGCAACCGTACTGAGGTATATAGAATGCGCCTGATCCCGTTGAAGTCTGCCAGCCAGGTGGGTCTCTGGTCTGCCCGTTACATCGTTGACCGCATCAATGCGTTCAAACCCACTGCCGAGCGCCCCTTCGTGCTGGGTCTGCCCACTGGCGGCACCCCGCTCAACACCTACAAGCGCCTGATTGAGCTGCATAAAGCCGGCGAGGTGAGCTTCCAGAACGTGGTCACCTTCAACATGGACGAGTACGTGGGGCTGCCCAAGGAACACCCGGAGAGCTACCACAGCTTCATGCACAACAACTTCTTCAATCACGTGGACATTCGCCCGGAAAACATCAACATCCTCAATGGCAACGCCGAGGATCTGGTGGCCGAGTGCCAGCGCTACGAAGACAAGATCAAGTCCTACGGCAAGATCCACCTGTTCATGGGCGGCGTCGGCAATGACGGCCACATCGCCTTCAACGAACCGGCCTCTTCCCTGGCTTCCCGTACCCGGGTCAAGACCCTGACCGAAGACACCCGCATCGCCAACTCCCGCTTCTTTGGCGGCGACATGGAGCAGGTGCCCAAGCTGGCCCTGACCGTGGGTGTCGGCACCCTGATGGACGCCGAAGAGATCCTGATCCTGGTGGTCGGTCACGCCAAGGCCCAGGCCCTGCAGGCCACCGTGGAGGGCTGCGTCAACCACATGTGGACCATCTCCACCCTGCAACTGCATCCGAAAGGGATTGTGGTGTGCGACGAACCTTCCACCATGGAGTTGAAGGTCAAGACGGTGCGCTACTTCCAGCAACTGGAAGCCGACAATATCAAGCACCTCTGAGGAGCTCCCATGTACGCTCTGACTAATTGCACTCTCTACACCGGCAGCTGCGTGCTGACCGGTTATGGCGTGGTCATCGATGGCGACAAGATTGTCGCCATCTACCGCCAGGCAGAACTGCCCGCCGGCATCGAGCAGATTGACCTCCAGGGCGCCAACCTCAGCGCCGGCTTCATCGACGTCCAGCTCAACGGCTGCGGTGGCGTCATGTTCAACGGTCACATCACCACGGACACCCTGGCCACCATGCAGGCGGCCAACCTGAAATCCGGGACCACCAGCTTCCTGCCGACCCTGATCACCAGCCCGGATGCGGACATGAAGCAGGCCGTCGCCGTCACCCGCGACTACATGGCCGCCCACCCCAACGAGGTGCTTGGCGTCCATCTGGAAGGGCCCTACACCAACCTCAAGCGCAAGGGGATCCACCCGGCCGAACAGATCCGCCAGCCCGCCGACGAGATGATCGACTTCTTCTGCGACAACGCGGACGCCATCGCCAAGATCACCCTGGCGCCGGAGCGCAACAAGCCCGAGCACATCCGCCGTCTGGTGGAGGCCGGCATCCTGGTCTCCGCCGGCCACACCGCCGCCAACTACGACCAGGCCATGGCGGGCTTTGACAACGGCATGCGCTTTGCCACCCACCTCTACAACGCCATGACCCCGACCCTGAACGGTCGCGAGCCCGGCGTGGTCGGTGCCATCTACGATCGCAAGGATGTCTATGCGGGCATCATCGTCGACGGCCACCACGTACACTGGGCCAACGTGCGCCTGGCGCACAGGATGCTGGGGGAGCGGCTGGTGCTGGTCACCGATGCCACCGCGGCGGCAGGCGCACCGGAAGGCTTTGAGAAATTTGATTTTTGCGGTGCAACCGTCTATTTCCGCGATGGTCAGTGCGTCGATGAGAATGGTACACTCGGCGGCTCCGCCCTCACCATGATCGAAGGGGTGGAAAATCTGGTCAAACAGGTCGGATTGCCGCTCGACGAAGCACTGAGAATGGCCACCCTTTACCCCGCTCGCGCCATTGGATGGGACTCGCGTCTCGGTAGTATCCAGGTCGGAAAAATTGCCAACCTCACCGTCTTTGATCAGGCCTTCGCGGTCTGCGGGACCGTGGTTAACGGACACTACACAACACAGTGACACTATGACTGGCGGACAAATAGCAAACGTAGATCTTATCAAGCAGGTAAACAGTGCGGTCGTCTATCGCCTCATTGACCTGCAGGGGCCCATCTCGCGGGTCAAAATTGCCGAGTTGAGTCAGCTGGCCCCGGCCAGCGTGACCAAGATAACCCGGCAACTGATCGAGCACGGTCTCATCAGGGAAACCTCGCCGCAAGCCTCCACTGGCGGGCGCCGCGCCATCTCCCTGACCACCATCAAGCATCGCTTCCAGTTTGTGTCCGCCAAGCTGGGTCGCGGCTACCTGCAGCTCTCCCTGTATGACCTCGACGGCAAGGAGCTCGATCAGCACATCACCCAGGTGACCGAGATCGAGCAGCAACCGGTGGTGGACATGCTGCTGCGGGAGATTGGCGCCTTCATCGACGCCAATCAGGATCGCAGCCGCAACCTCATCAGCATCGCGCTGACCATGCCGGGTCTGGTCAACCCGGAATCCGGCATGGTCATCTACACCCCCACCTACCAGATCCGCAACCTGGGGCTCGCCAAGCTCCTGGAGCACCACTTCAACCTCCCCTGCTACGTGGGCAACGACACCCGTTCGCTGGCGCTGGCCGAACACTTCTTCGGCGAGTCCCGCGACTGCATGGACTCCATCCTGGTGAGTGTCCACCAGGGGACGGGCTCGGGCATCATCACCAAGGGCAAGGTGTTTCTCGGCCAGAACCGCAACGTCGGCGAAATAGGCCACATCCAGGTCGAACCCCTTGGCAAGCGCTGCCACTGCGGCAACTTCGGCTGCCTCGAGACCATCGCCTCCAACGAGGCCATCGTCGACAAGGTGAAGGAGCTCATCAGCCGCGGTCACCTGAGTTCGCTGCAAGAGAAGCACATCACCATCCAGGAGGTGTGCAAGGCGGCGGTGGCCGGTGACGAGCTGGCCCGCAGCGTGATCGAGAACGTGGGGGAGCACCTGGGGCGCGCCATCGCCATCACGGTCAACCTGTTCAACCCCCAGAAGGTGCTCATCGCCGGTGAAATCACCGCCGCCGAAGAGATCCTGATCCCGGCCATCCGCCGCTGTGTCGAGCACCAGTCTCTGCCAAGTTTCCATCGCGGCCTGCCCATCGTGAAGGCGCGCTTTCAGAACCAGCCCACCATCGGCGGCTTCGCCCTGGTCAAGCGCTCCCTGCTGGAAGGGGATCTGCTGCAGATCATCATGGAGCAGAAGTAAGGCCTACCCCTTCGGATACGAAAACGGCAGCCAGTGGCTGCCGTTTTTTTATGGTCTGTTTTCGCCGGTTCACCCCGCCCGGCACGGTTTGAACAGATCCAGCTTGCCGTCATAGACCTGGGTCTGCACGTCCATGATACCGAGCATGGAGTGAAACAGGTTGTCGTGGGAGAAGCGCTTGCTGGCTGCCTCCTGTTGCAGGCAATCCAGATTGAGCTGACGGTCTGCCTGCAACTGGGGAGAGAACCAGGTCAGGAGCGGCACCCGGGTCTGATCGTCCGGTGCGAACTTGTAGGGGGTGCCGTGCAGATAGAGCCCCATGGCGCCGAGGGATTCGCCGTGATCCGACAGATAGACCAGCCCCACGTTGTACTGGCTCTCCAGGCTCTTGAGCTTGTCGATGAGCTGGGCCAGCACCTTGTCGGTGTAGCGGATGGTGTTGTCATAGGTGTTCACCAGCTCTTCGTTACTGCAGTTCTCGATGTCGCTGCGCGGGCAGTCCGGCAGGAAGACGCGATCGGCGGCCGGGTAGCGGCGATAGTAGGTCGGACCGTGGCTGCCCATCAGGTGGAAGGCCACCAGCTTGCTGCCCTGCTTGCCCTGCATGTCGGCGATCTGCTGATCCAGCCCCTGCAACAGCACCTCGTCATGACAGGCATTACCGGAGCAGTATGCGGGGAATGCCTTGGGCTCAATCTCGATGGTGGGGACGTTTTTGCACACCCCCTTGCAGCCGCCGTCGTTTTCCTTCCAGAGCACCGAGATCCCGGCATGTTGCAGCACGTCCAGCAAGCCGTCCTGGGACTGGGCCCTGGCCTCGTCATAGCCGCGCCGGGTCATGTTCGAGAACATGCATGGCACGGAGAGCGCTGTGGCGGTGCCGCAGGAGCGCACGTTCCTGAACGAGACGACATTGGCCTCCTTCTCGGTGAAGCCGTTGGTCTCCTTCTTGTAGCCGTTGAGGGAGTAGTTCTGGCTGCGGGCCGTTTCCCCCACCACCAGGAACATCAGGGTCGGCTTCTCATGCTGGCCGATCACCCTGGCATCGGTGCCGATCTGCTGGTAGGGAATGGGAGTGGCGAAGACCACATCCCTGGCGTACTTGTAGAGCCCGTGCACATAGTTGGCGGGCACTATCTCCTTGCCGAGGGACTTGTGGTTGCGCCCGACCGAGGCGTAATCCTGGTAATAGAGGGCGGCAGCCCCCATCAGAAACAGCAAGGAGAGGGCGATGGAACCGAGGCGCAGACCCAGCCCCTTGTACCAGGGACGGGGATACTCAATCTTCACCCACAGCAGGACCAGCACCGGCAGCAGGCCGGTCAGCAGGAACCAGAGCACCACGGAGCCGTTGAGGTAGGAGCCCGCCTCCCCGCTGTTGGTTTCGATGATGTTCTGCATCATGCCCATGTCGAAGATCACCCCGTACTTGAGCATGGCGTAGCTGACCAGGGAGCCGGTCAGGATGAGCAAGGCGAAAAAGGGCTTGAGCAGATAACGGAAGGTAAAGGGCAGGAACACCGCGTTGAGGGCCGCCACCAGTACCAGGGGAATGGAGAGGACAAACCCCGCCTTGACGTGTTCAAGGGCGCTGAGAATGCGATAAAAGTGCAGGAAAATGGGCCAGTTGAAGACCAGTGCAAACAGCAGCACCAGCAACAGATTGACCTTCATCACTCCCAGAGTGAGACGCATAGAGAGACTCCGACAAACCAGTGGAACTAACAACCTGCCAGCAGGCTTCGTGGTGACCATCCCGGCACTCGGCCCTGAAAAACAGGACAAGAGCCAGGGAGGTCCAGATACGGGGTCATCCTAGGACGGCAAACTTAAGCGAACATTAAGAGAGGAAATCGAACCACAAGGGGAGGTGCGCGGTCTGGCACATAAAAAACGGCAGCCCGGGCTGCCGTTTTTGCGAAGGTAAACAAGGTGTCGCACCTGTGTGTTCGCGAACCTGAACAGGGTCGCGGCAATCTCGTCGGAGCCGGGGAAGAGGACCCTTGTGGTCGCCCTCCCCTTGCCCTGGGGGATCACAGGGTCGCGGCGATCTCGTCGGAGCCAGGGAAGAGGACCGTTGTGGTCGCCCTCCCCTTGCCCTGGGGGATCACAGCGCTCCCGAGAGGCAATTACAGGGTCGCGGCGATCTCGTCGGAGATGGAGCCGTTGTGGTACACCTCCTGCACATCGTCCAGATCTTCCAGCATGTCGATGAGGCGCATCAGCTTGGGCGCGGTCTCGGCATCCAGTTCCGCCTCGGTGGAGGGGATCATGGTCACTTCGGCGCTCTCGGGCTTGAAGCCGGCAGCTTCCAGACCGTCCAGCACGGTGCCGAAGTCGTTCGGGGTGGTGTAGACCTCGATGGTGCCATCTTCTTCGGTCACCACGTCGTCGGCACCGGCGTCCAGCGCGGCGTCCATCAGGGCGTCTTCATCGGCGCCCACGAAGGTCAGCACCCCCTTCTTGGTGAACAGATAGGCCACGGAGCCGTCGGTCCCCAGGTTGCCGCCGCACTTGCTGAAGGCGTGACGCACTTCGGCCACGGTACGGTTGCGGTTGTCGGTCAGGCACTCCACCATGACGGCGGAACCGGCCGGGCCGTACCCTTCGTACACGATGGTCTCGAGCTGCTCGCCGTCACCGCCGCCGGCCCCACGGGCGATCGCGCGGTTGATGGTGTCGCGGGTCATGTTGCTGGTCAGGGCTGCCGCCACCGCCGCACGCAGGCGGGGGTTGTTGGCAGGATCGGCATCACCCAGACGCGCGGAGGTGGTGATTTCGCGGATCAGCTTGGTGAAGATCTTGCCGCGCTTGGCGTCTTGCGCCGCCTTGCGGTGTTTGATGTTGGCCCATTTACTGTGACCTGCCATAGGGACTCTCCGTTATAGTTGGAAATTTCAGTAACACTGGTTGCGCCCAGAGGGAAACGGGAAAGGCCGCATCGCTGCGGCCTTTGTTGCCGATAACGGCTTATTCGTCACCCTTGACGGTGGTCGCAATCGCCAGCTCGCCCAGTTGGGCCGGGTTGGCAAAGCTCGGGGCGTCTGTCATCAGACAGGCGGCCGCCGTGGTTTTCGGGAAGGCGATGACATCCCGGATGTTGTCGGTGCCGGTCAGCAGCATGCTCAGGCGATCCAGACCGAAGGCCAGGCCGGCGTGGGGCGGGGTGCCGTATTTCAGGGCATCCAGCAGGAAGCCGAACTTCAGGCGCTGCTCGTCCGGGGTGATCCCCAGGATGTCGAACACGGTGGACTGCATCTCGCTGTTGTGGATACGCACAGAGCCGCCACCCACTTCGTAACCGTTGATCACCATGTCGTAGGCGTTGGCGTAAGCGCCCACCGGGTTCGCTTTCAGCTCGGCCGGGCCCAGGTTGCTCGGGGCGGTGAAGGGGTGGTGCATGGCCGCCAGGCCGCCTTCGCCATCTTCTTCGAACATGGGGAAGTCGATGACCCAGAGCGGCTTCCAGACGTTCTCCACCAGGCCCAGATCGCGGCCCACCTTCAGGCGCAGGGCGCCCATGGCATCGCACACCACTTTCTTGGAGTCGGCGCCGAAGAAGATGATGTCGCCATCCATCGCGCCGGTGCGGGCCAGGATCTCGCGCACGATGGCGTCAGAGAGGAACTTGGCCACTGGGGACTGCACCCCTTCGAGGCCGTTGGCGGCTTCGTTGACCTTCATCCAGGCCAGGCCCTTGGCACCGTAGATGCCGACGAACTTGGTGTACTCGTCGATCTGCTTGCGAGACAGCTCCGCGCCGCCCGGTACCTTCAGGGCCGCCACACGGCCTTTCGGATCCTTGGCAGGACCGGCGAACACGGCGAACTCCACCTCGGTCAAGAGATCTGCCACGTCCACCAGCTCCATCGGCAAACGCAGGTCCGGCTTGTCGGAGCCGAAGCGGCGCATGGCTTCGTCGAAGGTCATGATGGGGAAGTCACCCAGGTCCACGTTCAGGATGTGCAGCCAGAGCTTGCGGATCATCTCTTCCATGATTTCACGCACCTGGGGCGCGGTCATGAAGGAGGTCTCCACGTCGATCTGGGTGAATTCCGGCTGGCGGTCGGCACGCAGGTCTTCGTCGCGGAAGCACTTGACGATCTGGTAGTAGCGGTCGAAGCCGGACATCATCAGCAACTGCTTGAACAGCTGGGGGGACTGCGGTAGGGCGTAGAACTTGCCCTTGTGCACGCGGCTCGGCACCAGGTAATCACGGGCCCCTTCCGGGGTCGCCTTGGTCAGCATCGGGGTCTCGATGTCGAGGAAGCCGTGCTCGTCCATGAAGCGGCGCACGAAGGCACTGGCCTTGGCACGGGTCTTCAGGTACTTGGCCATCTCGGGACGACGCAGGTCCAGGTAGCGGTACTTGAGGCTCACCTCTTCGCTGTTGACCTGGTTGAAGTCAAGGGGCAGCGGCTCGGCACGGTTGATGATGGTGAGCTCGTGGGCGAACACCTCGATGGCACCGGTGGCCATGTCGCTGTTGCGCTGGGAGTCGGGGCGGGTACGCACCACGCCGGTCACCTGGATGCAGAACTCGCCGCGCAGCTCGGAGGCCAGGGCAAAGGCGTCCGGCTTGTCCGGATCGAAGAACACCTGCACGATGCCCTCGCGGTCGCGCATGTCGATAAAGATGAGGCCGCCGAGATCACGACGACGATGGACCCAACCGCACAATGTAATGGTCTGCCCGGCATGGGCCTCATTGACCTGTCCGCAATAGATAGAGCGCATGGACTTCTTCCTTCGAAATGGTAGAGAGACGGTTCATCCTGGGTCGCCGGGCACGACTGGCAAGCACCGTCTGTCTCACAGCTGGCCAGATCCTGCTTCTTGCCCGGTTTGAAATCTGTCTCGGGTCATCCGGCTCCCCGAGCCGGATTCTTGCCGCCGCCCCAGGCATGCCCCCGCTCCCGACCGGGATGACGAGTGGGCGCCGGGGTATCGGCTGGCGTCGTTGTCTGGCCACTGCCGGGCCGCGATCATCGTCACCCAGGGGCTCGGTCGCGCGCATTACGACAATGTGGCAAACAAAAGGGTTGGCATTATAGAGGAAAACCTCCATTTGGGTAAAATGGCCCGCAGCCCCCTTTACCCTGTTTTTTGTTGTTCTGGCGCAAAAAGGAGGGCAAAAGTGCGCCAACCTGCCGACAGGAACCATCATGAGCCTCTATTTGGGCCTGCCCCAGTGGTCACACCCGGCCTGGCCCGGCCAGTTGCTTGGGATGAATGCCAGGCCCGCCGAGCACCTCGCCGACTATGCCCGGGTGTTCAACTCCGTGGAGGGCAACACCACCTTCTACGCCTCGCCGACCCCGGAGACGGTGCAGCGCTGGGCCGATGCGGTCCCCGACCACTTTCGCTTCAGCTTCAAGTTTCCCAAGGAGATCAGCCACCAGAGCGATCTGGTGAGCGCGGACAAACAGGTGACGGCCTTCATCCGCCTGCTGGCCCCCCTGCATGACAAGCTGGGGCTGCTCAAGCTGCAACTGCCCGCCCGCTTCGGGCCAGAGGGGCTGGCCCGTCTGGATGCCTTCTTCGCGCGGCTGCCCCAGGATTTCACCTATGCCCTCGAGGTGCGCCACCCCGATTTCTTCGCCAAGGGGGAGGCGGAACGGGCCCTCAACCGGATGCTGATGGCGCGGGGCATCAATCGCATCATGCTCGACAGCCGCCCGCTCTTCTCGGTGCCCGCCACCACGGCCGCCATGATCGATGCCCAGGGCAAGAAACCCAGGTTGCCGGTCCATCTGCTGGCCACGGGGGGTGCCCCGGTGGTGCGCCTGATTGGTTTGCCTCAAATCGAGGACAATCACCCATTTTTGCCACCATGGTTGCCACATTGGAAACAATGGCTTCAGGAGGGCAAGGATCTCTACCTCTTTGTTCACACCGCCGACAATGCCCGGGCCCCCGAACTCGCACGGCAGATCAGCCGCCTGCTCGGCCAGGAGATGGCCCCCTGGCCGGGAGAAAACGATCGCGCCCGCCAGGGGGTGCTGCCCTTTTGAGCGGCCCCCTCCCCGCCCCTTCTCTATCCCCAAAAAAAGCCGCTTTTTTTGTGGTCCCACCGGGGTTGGCGTCAAGACAAACGCCCGCCTTTCCTCTACACTAGCGCCCCAAGTAAGGTCCCGGGCCTGGGTGCATGGCAATGCGTTGCCCACCCCAGCCCGGCACCCTGAGGGCCCGGACCATGGCCCGTTGCGAACAGGGGCAGCCCGAAGGATCCCGGAGCAAGCCACCCCGTTCGTCAACCGGTGACGACGCCATTTCGATGTCCGTCCACCCAAGATTCAATTGAATAAAACAGCCGCCCACCACACCGGCTGTCAGGTTGCGTCAGCATGCACGATCAGATTTTTGCCGCCCCCATTGCCCGTCTGGGAGACTTCTGCTTTGACGAGCAGGTCGTCGACGTCTTCCCCGACATGATCCAGCGCTCGGTGCCCGGTTACAGCAACATCATCTCCGCCATCGGCATGATGGCCGCCCGCTACGCCCAGCCCCAGAGCCGCCTCTACGATCTCGGCTGCTCCCTCGGCGCCGCGACCCAGGCCATGCGCCGCCACGTCACCCAGCCCGGTTGCCAGATCACGGCGGTGGATCTCTCCCACCCCATGATCGAGCGGGCCCGCGCCCACCTCTCGGGCTTCAAGTCCGAGGTGCCGGTGGATCTGGTGGAGGCGGACATCTGCGACATCCCCATCGAGAACGCCTCCGTGGTGGTGCTCAACTTCACCCTGCAGTTCGTCGCCCCCGAGAAGCGGGCCGCCCTCATCGCGCGCATCTTTGACGGCCTGCGCCCCGGCGGCATCCTCATCCTGAGCGAGAAGTTCCGCTTCGATGACGAGCAGGTCAACGAGCTGCTCATCGACTTGCACCTCGACTTCAAGCGGGCCAACGGCTACAGCGAGCTGGAAATCAGCCAGAAGCGCACCGCCCTTGAGAACGTGATGCGCACCGACACCCTGGCGGTCCATCAGGCGCGCCTGCGGGACGCCGGCTTCACCCACCTGGACCTCTGGTTCCAGTGCTTCAACTTCGGCTCCATGATTGCCATCAAGCCAGCGACACCAACTAAGCCATGATCGATTTCGCCCATTTTTATCAACTGATCGCCAAGAACCGGTTGAGCCACTGGCTGCACACCCTGCCCGCCCAGCTGCACGCCTGGCAGCACGACAACCTGCACGGGGATCTGCCGCGCTGGAACCGCGCCCTCGCCAAGCTGCCCGTCGTGGCCCCCGGCCGGATCGAGCTCAAAGAGCGGGTCGCCATCGGCGGCTCCGATAGCCTGGGAGAGGGTGAGCGCAAGAAGACCGAGAGCCTGTTGCGCCAGCTCATGCCCTGGCGCAAGGGCCCCTTCCATGTGCACGGCATCCACATCGACACCGAGTGGCGCTCCGACTGGAAGTGGGATCGGGTGCTGCCCCACATCAGCCCGCTCCAGGGCCGCTACGTGCTGGACGTGGGCTGCGGCAGCGGCTACCACCTCTGGCGCATGGTGGGGGAAGGGGCGAAACTGGCGGTCGGCATCGACCCGAGCCCGCTGTTCCTCTGCCAGTTCGAAGCCATTCGCCACTTCATGGACAACGACCAGCGCGCCCACCTGCTGCCGCTCGGTATCCAGGAGCTGCCGGCGCTGCGGGCCTTTGACACCGTCTTCTCCATGGGGGTGCTCTATCATCGCAAGTCTCCCATCGAGCACATCGAGCAGTTGCGCAACCAGCTCAAAGACGATGGGGAGCTGGTGCTCGAGACCCTGGTGGTGGACGGCGACGAAAACCAGGTGCTGATGCCCTCCGATCGCTACGGCAAGATGCGCAACGTCTGGTTCCTCCCCTCGAGCGCGGCCCTCACACGCTGGGTCGAGCGCTGCGGGTTCACCGATGTGCGCATCGTCGACGAGAATATGACCAGCACCGACGAACAGCGTCGTACCGACTGGATGATTAACGAGTCCCTGAGTGACTATCTGGATCCACACAATCCTGCACTCACGGTCGAAGGATACCCGGCACCCAAACGTGCCGTACTGATCGCCAGAAAGGCCAAAGACTAGCCGATGGCGGCTGTGGAAGTTACACTGACCCAATTCCAGGAAGCACAGTTAAATGAATGACATGAAAAGCAAATTAAAAGGAATGACCCTGCTCTCCCTGCTCAGTCTCGGCGGGTGTGTCAGTATGGAAAAAGCCCCCCCGGCCCCGACCCTGACGCTGGCCGAGCTGCGCAACGAGATCTCGTTGAGCGAGCAACGTCTGCAAACATCCATGGAACAGCAACAGAAGCAGTATGTGCAGCAACAGCACCTGCTGGTTCAGCTCAACACCGATGTCACCAACATGAAAGAGTCCGTGAAGAAAGTCGACAGCAAGCTGGCTACCCTGCCTCCCGAGCCGCCCAAGGCCATGCCCATTCCCACCGAGAAGTGCCCGGCGCCGAGCCAGGGCCACACCGTCGATGGCAAGCTGCTGGTGGGTGAAGCGGAGTGGATCTGGGTTGACGCCGCCAACGACGCCTTCCAGGCCCGGGTCGACACCGGCGCCACCACCTCCTCCATCAGCGCCCAGGAGATCACCATCTTCGAGCGCAACGGCAAGAACTGGGTGCGCTTCTTCCTGAGCCACCAGGAGATGGACGACAAGATCCAGATTGAAGCACCCCTGGTGCGTCACGTGCGGGTCCGTCAGGCTTCCGCCGACGATCTCGACCGTCGCCCCGTGGTTCGCCTCGCCGTGCGCATCGGCGACATGACCGAGAAGGCCGAATTTACCCTGAAGGACCGCAGCGACATGACCTTCCCCGTGCTGCTGGGCCGTGAATTCCTCAAAGACATCGCCGTGGTCGACGTGGCCCGCGAATATATCCAACCCAAACCCAAGCTCAAGGATGTGAAATAATCCATGGTTTCCCGTAAGCCGTTCTATCTGCTGGTCGCCCTGCTCTACATCGTCGGCCTGGGGATGACCTTCTATCATCACATCGCGCTGGACGTCCCGCTCACGCCGGGTGAAAAGCGCCAGATCTGGTCCATCGAAGCCAAGCTCGAGTTCGAGGCCACCGGCGAGCCGGTGATCGCCTCCCTGGCCATTCCGGGCACCCAGCCCGGCTTCACCCTGATGAACGAGAACGCCGCGAGCCCGGGCTATGGCCTGTCGTTCGTGGAAAAAGACGGGGATGCCCGCGCCGAGTGGTCCATCCGCACCGCCTCCGGCCGTCAGGAGCTCTACTACCGGGTCGACATGATGGCCGATGCCCATGCCAAGCCCGCCGCCAACCCGCAGCCGCCCGCCATCGAGAAGCAGATCGAGAGCGAGCCCTACGCCACGGCCATGAAGCAGATCCTGGAGCGCGCCCAGGAGCGCTCCGCCGACGGCTACACCCTGACCCGCGAGATCATCAAGGAGATCGAGAAGCAGGAACAGAACGCCGAGCTGCTCAAGTCCCACAAGAGCCGCGCCAATCTGATTGCCGAGCTGCTCAACAACGCGGACGTCCCGGCCCGGGTGGTTCACGCCCTCAGCCTGGAAGATGGCCGTCGCCGTCAGGAGCTGGTGGATTACCTGCAGGTCTTCAACAGCCCGACCGACTACAAGCTGTTCAACCCGCAAAGCGGTGAACAGGGTCAACCGGCCAACCTGCTGCTGTGGGAGTACAACTCCGGCGCCCTCCTGGACGTCACCGGCGGTCACAACTCCCGCGTCACCTTCTCGATGATCGAGCAGGAGCAACCGGTCAACGTGGCCCTGGCCCAGAAGTTCGAAAAATCCGAGATGATGAACTTCTCCATCCACAGCCTGCCCCTGGAAGAGCAAGCCCTGTTCAAGGGTCTGCTGCTCATCCCCATCGGCGTGCTGATGGTGGTGTTCCTGCGGGTCATCGTGGGGATCAAGACCTCCGGCACCTTCATGCCGGTGCTGATCGCGGTCGCCTTCATCCAGACCTCGCTGGTCACCGGCCTCATCGGCTTCCTGCTGATCGTCGGCACCGGCCTGGTGATCCGCTCCTACCTCTCGAGGCTGAACCTGCTGCTGGTCGCCCGAATATCGGCGATCATCATCATGGTGATCTCGATGATCGGCATCTTCTCGGCGTTCGCCTTCAAGCTGGGGTTGACCGACGGCATGAAGATCACCTTCTTCCCGATGATCATCCTCTCCTGGACCATCGAGCGCATGTCCATCCTGTGGGAAGAAGAGGGTCCCAAAGAGGTGTTCCGCCAGGGCGGCGGCTCCCTGCTGGTGGCGGTCATCGCCTACCTGGCCATGGACAACGAGCTCATTCGTCACCTCACCTTCAACTTCCTCGGCCTGCAGCTGGTGCTGATGGCGACCGTGCTGTTGATGGGTAACTACACCGGCTACAAGCTGAGCGAGCTCAAGCGCTTCAAGCCGCTGGTGGACGAGATGAAGTCTGGTGCCACCCCGGGTAAGGACAAGTAACAGATGTGGTTCTGGCAGAAATACACCAGTCCGTGGAGCCTGTCCCAGGCAGGCATCCTCGGCATGAACAAGCGCAACCACTCCTACATCAGCCGCTACAACCCGCGCCGCCTCTATCCGCTGGTGGATGACAAGCTCAAGACCAAGCGCATCGCGCTGGATGCGGGGGTGACGGTGCCTGAACTCATCGGCACCATCCGCGAGCAGCACGACGTGACTCGCATCACCGAGCTGGTGAAGGACTGGCCGGGCTTCTGCATCAAGCCGGCCCGCGGCTCTGGCGGCAAGGGGATCCTGGTGATCCTGCGCCAGGAGGACGGCCTCTTCTACAAGCCCAACGGCAGCGCCGCCAACGGCCAGGATCTGGAGCGCCATGTCTCCAACATCCTGGCGGGGCTCTATTCCCTCGGCGGCAAGCCCGACGTGGCGCTGGTGGAAGGGCTCATCAACTTCGACGACGTGTTCGACGGCTACTCCTTCGAAGGGGTCCCCGATGCCCGGGTGATCATCTTCAAGGGGTTCCCGGTGATGGCCATGATGCGCCTCTCGACCTCGGCTTCCGATGGCAAGGCGAACCTGCACCAGGGCGCCGTGGGGGTGGGCCTGTGCCTGCGCACCGGCCGCGCCCTGCGGGCGGTGCAGTTTGGCAACCCGCTGCGCCACCACCCGGACACCGGCCTGGATCTCTACGATCTGAAGGTGCCCCACTGGGACACCCTGCTCAACCTGGCGGCCTCCTGCTACGAGATGTCCGGTCTTGGCTACATCGGGACCGACATGGTGCTGGACAAGTTCCGCGGCCCCATGCTGCTGGAGCTCAACGCCCGTCCGGGCCTTGCCATCCAGATCGCCAACGGTCGCGGCCTGGTGCCCAACCTCAAGACCATCGAGAAGCTGGGTCAGGTCAAGATGAACGTGGAGCAGCGGGTCAACTTCGCCAAGGATCACTTCGGTATCTTCGACGAATAGTCCGCCCCCCTTCTGCAAAAACGCGCCCACCGGCGCGTTTTTTTATGGCCGCTCCTGCACGCAGGGCGCCCCGCCCGAAGGCCGATCCCCGTCACATCCCATGGCGGCGCCCCTTCAATGGCGCGGCACAAGGGGATAAGCTCCTGACCAATGAGGGGTGGCCTGCCCATC